>NZ_JBTRXV010000006.1:0-109512 GCF_054608695.1 Thiomonas sp. | reverse complement strand
GAGGCGGCGCTGGCGGCGTTCGGCGCGGCGCACGCCATCTTCCCGGAGAAGAAGATCCATCTGCAGTACACCACCACCAGCCCCAAGCTGCATAAAGTGCTGGGGGTGGAGTCGCCGGCCTTCGACTAGGTCGTGCTCCGAAGCAAGCGCAGGGCGGCGGCAAGCTTGGCCGCTCCTGGCGCGCGCCTCGTCAAGGCTTGCGCAGGTAGTCGGCCAGGACGATGGCGTGGTTGTGGGCCTCGTCCTTGGCGGCGTACAGCAGCGTGACCTGCTTGTGCTCCTGGAGCAGGCGGCGCAACAGTCCCACGGTTTCGGGCATGGCGTCCAGCTCGGCGACGTAGCGGCGCCGGAATTCGTCCCACCTCGCCGCATCGTGGCCGAACCACTGTCGCAACGCCGGGCTCGGCGCGATCTCGCGCACCCAGCGGTCCGCCGCGGCCTCGTCCTTGCCCAGTCCTCGCGGCCACAGCCGGTCGACCAAAAGGCGCAGGCCGTCGGCTGCCGTCGCGGGCTCGTAGACCCGCTTGATGTCGATTCGTGTCATCGTCCCTCTCCCATGCTTGGAGTGTTCGATGTCCGCATGCTAAGACGCCACCGGATCGCCGTGTTGGGTCGGTGAGGCGATGGCAGTGCGCGGATCAGGGTCGGCTTCTGGCACGAGTTCCTCCTGCAGGCGCCGCAGCGTGTCGTGGCCCTCGGCTGGAGCGCCCATGCGTTTCAGCGCAGCAAGCGCGCGATCACCCAGGCGAAGATGGACAGCAGCAGGGCGGAGCCGAGGGGGAACAGCCATGCGCGGCCGAAGGCGTGAAAGCGCAGGTCCAGCGGCAGGCGGCCGAAGCCGAAGCGTTCCAGGTAAGGCAGCAGCGCCGAGACCACGATGGACGCGAGGATGAAGACGAACAGCCACATCAAGGTGGCCCCTCGGCTGTGTCGTGCAGGGCGAGCGCGGCGCGGCGGTCTCCTTGATCAAAGCCCATGAGCGGTGCGCGCAGGCCGCGCCCCAGGGCGATGACCTTGAACAACTCGCCCATTTCGGCCTCCGACAGCAGCTTTTGCACTGCCGCGGTCTGGGCCAGGCCGGCGCGGTTGCGGGGCGCCCCGGTCTCGCCTTGCTGCCCGGCGGCAACGGCGGCACCGAGCAGGTCCAGCAGGCCGCAGTTGAGCAGGAAGCGCGCCTGCGAGGTGTAGCCCAGCAGCTCCAGCCCCGCTTGCGCGGCGGCTTGGGCGATGCCGCTGAAGTCCACATGCGCGGTGATGTCGGAGGCGCCCGGCTGCCACAGCGGATCGTCGTGGGCGCGGTGGGCGCGGTGGCAGCGCAGGGTGCCGCCACTGCGCTGCGGGTGGTCGTACTCGTGGGCGGGAAAGCCGTAGTCGATGAACAGCAGCAGGCCACGGCCGAGGTGTTCGGCCAGCGTGCTGATGAAGGCTTCGGCGGCCTGGTGGATTTCGGTGACGGCCCCCAGCGGCAGCGCCCGCATACTGGGACGCGGCGCGACGCCGGTCGCGCGCTCGGCCCAGGCGAGGGGTTGTTCCGTATCGTTGTTCTCAAGGAAACGCTGGGCCGCACCCGAGTTTCCTTGACCCCCTCGGGGGGCCTGACGCGAAGCGGCAGGTTCGGGGGCGGTCTCAAGGAAACGCTGGGCCGCACCCGAGTTTTCTTGACCCCCCCGGGGGGCCTGACGCGAAGCGGCAGGTTCGGGGGCGGTCTCAAGGAAACGCTGGGCCGCACCCGAGTTTCCTTGACCCCCTCGGGGGGCCTGACGCGAAGCGGCAGGTTCGGGGGCACTCTCAACGACGCCACGCTCGACCCAACCCTGCTGCGTGCGCCGCGCGAGTTTCACCGGCATGGCGTCCAGCACCTCGTTGCCGATGACCACGGCGTCGAAGCGCGCGGGCAGGGCGTCCCACCAGACGATGCGCTCGCGCAAGGGCGCGGGCAGCGTGGCCACGGCTTCCTGCTGGCGCGCGCGCATGGCGGCAGAGACTTCGACGATGGCGTACTGCGCCGGCAGCCAGCCCTCGGCGTGGAGCGCGGCCAGCAGGTCGCAGGCCAGGCGGCCGCTGCCGGCGCCGAATTCCACCACGGTGGCGAGCCCCTCGGCCTGCGCCGCCGCCGCCACCTGTCGCGCCAGCGTCGCGGCGAACAGCGGCGTGAGTTCGGGGGCGGTGACGAAGTCGCTGCTGCCGCCCCAGGCGCCCAGCACCCCGGGCGCGGCGGCGTAATAGCCCAGGCCCGGGGCATACAAGGCCAGTTCCATGTAGCGGTCGAAAGGCAGCCAGCCGCCGGCTTCGGCAATGGCTTGCTTGATGCATGCGAGCAAGGCGGGCAGATGGTTCCAGGCGGGCGCGGCCAAGCCACCATCCGAGCCTGGCCGCGCTGCTTCGGGCATGCCCCCGCCCTCGGGTTGCGGGGCGCCTGACGGTAGACTCTGCATGCTTTTCATCGCCGCGATTCTAGGTTTCACACCCCCTGCCTAGGTTTCATGCCTCCTGCCAACCCTCCCGCACAAAGCACTCACGCCGCCGCTCGGCCCGTGGTGCTGGTCACGGGCGCCGCGCGGCGCGTGGGCCGGGTGATCGCGCTGGAACTGGCCGCTGCCGGCTGGGACGTGGCCGTGCACCATCGCGACTCCGCCGACGAAGCACGGCAAACCTGCGCCGACCTGGCTGCCGCCGGAGCCCGCGCTCAGGCCTTCGCCGCCGATCTCGCCGACGCTGCTGCGGTCCGCAACCTCGTGCCGCAAGTGGCAGCCGCCTTCGGCCGCTTGGACGCCCTGGTGAACAACGCCTCGCTGTTCGAGCATGACGACGCCGCCAGCTTCAGCGCCGAAGCGGCAGGGCAGCATTACCAGGTCAACACCGTGGCGCCGGTGCTGCTGGCGCAGGCGCTGCACGCGCATGTGCAGGCCCGCGGCGCGCAGGGTTGCGTGGTGAATCTGCTCGACCAGAAGTTGTGGAATCCCAACCCCGATTACTTGTCCTACACCTTGAGCAAGGCGGCGCTGCGCGAGGCCACCACGCTGCTGGCGCAGGCACTGGCGCCCAGCTTGCGCGTGGTCGGCGTGGCGCCGGGCGTGACCCTGCCGTCGGGGCCGATGAGCGCAGCCGAATTCGCCGCTGCCCATGGGCTCACGCCGCTGGGCCGTTCGTCCACGCCGCAAGACGTGGCCGAGGCGGTGCGTTATGTGCTCGCGGCCCAAGCCGTCACCGGCACCACCTTGCTGGTGGACGGCGGCCAGCACCTCACGGCGCAGGCGCGCGACGTCTTGTATCTGGCGCGCGCGCAAGCCGGTTGAGCCGCACGCCCAAAAACCCTCCACGAAAGCTATCCATGACGAGTGCCCTGAACCATCCCGCCCTCGGCGATTGCCGCCGGCTGTTCCTGAAGAATTACGAGGTGTGGATCAACATCGGCGTGCACGACTTCGAGAAGCGCGGCGAGCAGCGCGTGGTCATCAATGTGGACCTTTACGTGCCCTACGCCGACTCCACACCGACGCGGGACAAGCTCGACGAGGTGGTGGATTACGACTTCATCCGCCGCACCATCGCCCAGCGCCTGGCGCGCGGCCACATTCATCTGCAGGAAACCCTGTGCGACGACGTCGCCGCGCTCATGCTGCAGCACCCCAGCGTGCGCGCCGTGCTGGTGTCCACCGAAAAGCCCGACGTCTACCCCGATTGCGACGCGGTGGGCGTGGAGGTCTTCCGCATCAAGGAATTGGCGCCATGAGCGCACCGTTGCCGGCCGATCTTGGCGTGAGTGACGGCCATGCCCAGGCCCTGCGCGCCGCGCGCGAAACCAACAAGCTGTCCAAGCGCCTGCACCGGCTGGTGGGCCAGGCGATTGCCGACTTCGCCATGATCGAGGCCGGCGACCGGGTGATGGTCTGCATGTCGGGCGGCAAGGACAGCTACGCCATGCTCGACATCCTCCTGAGCCTGCGCGAGCGCGCCCCGGTGGACTTCGACATCGTCGCCGTCAATCTCGACCAGAAGCAGCCCGGCTTTCCCGAGCATGTGCTGCCGGAGTATCTGCAGCGCCAGGGCGTGGCCTTCCACATCGAGCAGCAGGACACTTACTCCATCGTCAAGCGCCTCATTCCCGAAGGCAAGACGCTGTGCAGCCTGTGCTCGCGCCTGCGCCGCGGCATCCTCTACCGCGTGGCCGACGAACTCGGCGCCACCAGAATCGCCCTCGGCCACCACCGCGACGACATCCTGCAGACCTTTTTCCTCAACCTCTTCCACGGCGGCCAGCTCAAGGCCATGCCCCCGAAGCTGGTGAGCGACGACGGCCGCCACATCGTCATTCGTCCGCTGGCCTATGTGGAAGAGGCCGACCTCGTTCGCTGGGCCGCGCACCGCCAGTTCCCCATCATCCCCTGCACCCTGTGCGGCAGCCAGGAAAACCTGCAGCGCAAGCAGGTGGCGGCCATGCTGCGCGAGTGGGACAAGCGCTTCCCCGGCCGGCTGGAGACCCTGTTTTCCGCGCTCGGCAAGGTGACGCCCTCGCATCTGCTGGACCGCAACGCCTACCCCTTCGCCACCCTGCAGGCCAGCGGCCAGCCGGATGCGAACGGCGACATCGCCTTCGACGACGAACCTTGCACACCACCCAGGCAAGACCCTGTCGGGGAACGGGATGGCGCTGCTGTCGTCCAATGGATAATCGAGCCCCCAGACCGCCGCCTTGCGGCAGTCGCCCCCGGAGGGGAATGAGAACACTTCGGATGGCCGGGCGTTTTCTCATGCGGCTTTGCTGGCTGGCACTGAGTGCTGTCGCCTGCCGGACAGAGCCGGAACCATCGAGGTGATCATGCGTCCACTTGCGAGTTCTTCCCAGGCCGGGTCCGCCCTGGCCACGGCGCAGTCTCAGGCCGGCCTGCACGGTCCGGCGCCTTCAGCGCATCCCCAGCGCCGCCTGGGCCACCGTCTCGCCGGCCTCGTTGCACTCTCGGCCGTGTTGCTTCTGGGCGGCTGCGCCACACTCACCGCCGTGCGGGCGGACGTGGCCACGCCCAAGCCCGCGCCCCAGGCCCTGGTTGGCGCCAAGGTTCAACTGCAGGCCGCTCCTTCCATTGCCGCCGCGCCCGACGCCGGCGTGTTCCAGTCCGCCGTGGTGCAGGCCATGACCCACGCCGGTATGGTGCCCCTGCTGGGTCAGCCCGCCCCCTACACCGCGCGCTACAGCTTCCACAGTTATCTGGACTTCGAGGCCAGTTTCCCCAGCGCATGGCCACCGCCCGGCGCGCCCATTCTGTTGCCCAATGGCGCCTGGATCTACAGCGGCTACCCCTTGTTGTGGAGCGGTTTCTCCTGGCCGCCACCGTGGTACGACCGCGTATTCGACCTGGAAATTCGCGACACGGCGACGGGCGCCCTGGTCTACAGCACCAGCGCCGTCACCGGCTCCTACGAGCAGCGTCTGGGGCCGGTGGCACAAAAGCTGGCGGATTCCGCGCTGGCCGGTTTCCCGCTGCGAAGCGGCATGCATCGGGTGACGATCCCGGGCGGGTGAGTGCTGCCCGCGCCGCCCACCGCTGCGCCCCGGCTTCGCGCAGCGGTGGGCGGCGCGCTGTCCGCGGGTGCTGCTTTTATAATCGGCACCAATTTTGCTTTGCCCCTCTCCACGCGGCGCCGGCCTTGAAGACCGGCGCCGCGTCCTCATCTGTTCCCTGTCCAATCGTCTCTCTCTGCGGAGTCAGCCATGCCGATTTACGCCTACAAATGCGCTTCCTGCGGACACAGCATGGACGCGCTGCGAAAACTATCCGACGCACCTCTCTCGGTCTGCCCGGCTTGTGGCCAGGCGGCGTTGAGCAAGCAGGTCACGGCCGCTGGATTCCAGCTCAAGGGGTCCGGCTGGTACGCCACCGATTTCAAGGGCGGCGGGGCTGCGGCGGCCGCAGCGGCGGCCAAGCCTGAATCCAAAACCGAACCCAAGGCTGAGCCCAAGGCCGAAGCAGCACCTGCGGCCGCCGCGTGCGGCAGCTCCTGTGCCTGCCACTGACCTGCGGATTCGCTGCACCGTCCCGCCCGCGCTGTCATGGCCGGGCGGTTTTGATTTTCCGCGGTCAACGCCCGTCTTGTTCTCACGGGGAAACGGGTTTCGCTCATGCGTCTGAAAAACTTCTTCATGGCCGGCCTGCTGGTCTGGCTGCCGCTCACCATCACCATCTGGGTGCTGTGGCAATTGCTGTCGGTGTTCGACGGCATTTTCCGCGCCATGGTCGGCGCCCTGAGCGCGGTGGCCCCAGGCCTGGCGCCGGCGCTCGACCGGCTGATGGACATTCCCGGCGTGGGTGTGGTGCTGGTGCTCGCGGCCATCCTGCTCACCGGCGTGCTGGTGGCTAATATCGTCGGCCAATGGTGGCTGGCGCGCTGGGATGGACTGCTGGCGCGCATCCCCATCGTCAAGAGCATCTACAGCAGCGTCAAGCAGGTGTCGGACACCTTGTTCTCCAGCAGCGGCCAGGCCTTCCGCCAGGCGGTGATGGTGCAGTATCCGCGCGCCGGCTCCTGGACCATTGCCTTCGTCACCGGAACGCCCGCCGGCGAGGTGGCCGAGCACTTGCCCGGCGAGCACATCAGCGTTTACGTTCCCACCACCCCCAACCCCACCTCGGGTTTTTTCCTGATGGTGCCGCGCGCCGAAGTGATGGAGTTGGCGATGAGTGTGGACGAAGCGCTCAAATACGTCATTTCCATGGGCGTGGTGGCGCCGCAAGCGCACGCCCCAGCACACCCGGAAACACCCCCTCTGCCCCACGCTGCCCCGCAGTCGAACAACGGGCATTGAGCCGGCCCGGCCAGACCTGGGCGCTTGTCCCGGGGTGGGCCGTCCTCTTCGCTTCGGTCTTTTTCGATTTCCATTTTTCCTGACCTCCATCACACCATGAGCCTTCGCAGCCATACCCTCGGCGCCGTCACCGAATCCCTGCTCGGACAAACCATCAGCCTGTGCGGCTGGGTGCAGCGTCGGCGTGACCACGGCGGCGTCATCTTCATCGACCTGCGCGACCGCGAGGGCCTGGTGCAGGTGGTGTGCGACCCCGACCGCGCCGCCATGTTCGCCACCGCTGAAACCCTGCGCAACGAGTTCTGCGTGCAGGTGCAGGGCCTGGTGCGCAGCCGCCCGGCCGGCACCGAAAACGCCAACCTCGCCTCGGGCAAGGTGGAGGTGCTGTGCCACGCGCTGCAAGTGCTGAATGCCTCGGCCGCGCTGCCCTTCCAGCTCGACGACGACAACCTGTCGGAAACCACCCGCCTGACCCACCGCGTGCTCGACCTGCGCCGCCCGCAAATGCAGCACAACCTCAAGCTGCGCTACCGCGTCAGCATGGCCGTGCGCCAGTACCTGGACGCGCAGGGTTTCATCGACATCGAAACCCCCATGCTGACCAAGAGCACCCCCGAGGGTGCGCGCGACTACCTCGTGCCCAGCCGTGTCAACGCCGGCCAGTTCTTCGCCCTGCCGCAGTCGCCGCAGTTGTTCAAGCAGATGCTCATGGTGGCCGGTTTCGACCGCTACTACCAGATCACCAAATGCTTCCGCGACGAAGACCTGCGCGCCGACCGCCAGCCCGAGTTCACCCAGATCGACTGCGAAACCTCCTTCCTCGGCGAAGACGAAATCCGTCCGCTGTTCGAGGCCATGATCCGCACCGTGTTCAAGGACGCGCTGGGCGTGCAACTGGCCGACCCCTTCCCGGTCATGCCCTATGCCGAAGGCATGGCCCGCTTCGGCTCCGACAAGCCCGACCTGCGGGTGAAGCTGGAGTTCACCGAACTCACCGATGTGATGAAGGACGTGGACTTCAAGGTGTTTTCCGGCGCCGCCGAATTGCCCGACGGCCGCGTCGTGGCGCTGCGCGTGCCGGGTGGCGGCGACATCAGCCGCAGCGAGATCGACGCCTATACCGAATTCGTCAAGATCTACGGTGCCAAGGGCCTGGCGTGGATCAAGGTCAACGACGTGGCCAAGGGCCGCGACGGTTTGCAGTCCCCCGTCGTCAAGAACCTGCACGACGCGGCCATTGCCGCCATCCTGCAGCGCAGCGGTGCGCAGAACGGCGACATCCTGTTCTTCGGCGCCGACCGCGCCAAGGTCGTCAACGCCGCCATCGGCGCGCTGCGCCTGAAAATCGGTCATGGCGACTGGGCCCGCGTCCACGGTCTGTTCGAAGACGCCTGGAAACCCTTGTGGGTGGTGGACTTCCCCATGTTCGAGTTCGACGACGACGAACAGCGCTTCGTGGCCTGCCACCACCCCTTCACCGCGCCGAAAGACGAGCATGTGGACTACCTCGCCACCGATCCCGGCCGCTGCATCGCCAAGGCCTACGACATGGTGCTCAACGGCTGGGAAATCGGCGGCGGCTCGGTGCGCATTCACCGTGCCGGCATGCAGAGCAAGGTGTTCGCCGCGCTGGGCATCGGCCCGGAGGAAGCCCGCGCCAAGTTCGGCTTCCTGCTCGACGCGCTGCAATACGGCGCCCCGCCCCACGGCGGCATCGCCTTCGGCCTGGACCGCATCGTGACGATGATGACCGGCGCCCAGAGCATCCGCGACGTCATCGCCTTCCCCAAGACCCAGCGCGCCCAATGCCTGCTGACCAACGCCCCGAGCCCGGTGGACGAGAAGCAGTTGAAGGAGTTGCACATCCGCCTGCGGCAGACGCAGCCGGGGTTTTTAACGACTCGGATCCGTGTCGAGCGAATCCAGCAAAAGGGCGCGGCCGCGCCCTTTTTTGCGCCTGCAAGCGGCGGCCAAGCGTGTACAAACTGTTTCAATTTCGTCCACCAGGGCTTGCCCGGCCTCAATGCATGCATGTTGGGTGATGCCGCTCGGACGAGTGGCCCGTGCGTATGGCCATGCGCGACAAGAATTGCATACAATTTGTTGGGTCTATTGTGGGCAATAAAGGCTTGACGTTGCCGAGGGGCTCGCCTAGCCTGCAGAGCGTGGATTGTCCCCTGACCTTCTGGAGGCCGCGATGCGCAACATCCGCTATCTGGGTTGGATTCCGCCGATTGGCACGCTGATCGGGCCGCTGGTGCACAACGACGTGCATCCCTTCATCCTCGGCATGCCCTTCATCCTGGGCTGGATCGTGGTTTGGCTCCTGCTCACCACGCCCATCATGGCGCTGGTGTACTGGCTCGACCCCTCCAACCGCGGCAGCGGCGACGCGGGAGGCCGGCCATGAATATCGCCCTCATTCTGATTGCCCTGATGACGGCCTTCGCGCTGTGGCTGGGCATCCGCGCGCGCAGCGGCCACACCATGCACCTGGAGCAGTGGACGGTGGCCGGGCGCGGCTTCGGCCCGGTGTTCGTGTTCCTGCTGCTGGCCGGCGAGATCTACACCACCTTCACCTTCCTCGGCGCCTCGGGCTTCGCCTATGGCCTCGGGGGACCTGCGTTCTACATCATCGCTTACGGTTCGTTGGCCTATGTCCTGTCCTACTACGTCATGCCGCCGGTGTGGCGCTACGCGCGGGAGCACAAGCTCATCAGCCAGCCGGACTATTTCCGCACCCGCTATGCCAGTCCGGCGCTGGGGGTGCTGGTGGCGTTGGTGGGGATCGTCGCCCTCATTCCCTATCTGGTGCTGCAGTTCAAGGGGCTGGGCATCATCGTGCACGCGGCGAGCTACGGCAGCATCGACAACGCGCTGGCGATCTGGATCGGCGCTGCCGTGGTCACCATCTATGTGATGGTCTCCGGTGTGCGCGGTTCGGCCTGGATCTCGGTGGTCAAGGACATCGGCATCCTTGCCGTGGTCATCTTCCTCGGGGTGTACCTGCCGACCCACTATTTCGGCGGCATCGAGGCCATGTTCCATGCCATCGACGTCGCCAAGCCCGGCTTCCTGGCGCTGCCGGCGCATGGGCAAAGCGTGTCGTGGTTCGTCTCCACCGTGGGTCTGAGCGCTCTGGGTTTTTTCATGTGGCCGCATTCCTTCGCCGCCACCTACACCGCGCGCAGCGAGCGCACCCTGCGCAAGAACGCGGTGGTGCTGCCGCTCTACCAACTGGTGCTGCTGTTCGTCTATTTCGTCGGCTTCGCCGCGCTGCTGAAGGTGCCGGGGCTGAAGGGGCCGGACATCGATCTGGCGCTGTTCCACATCGCCACCGCCACGTTCTCGCCGGCCGTGGTGGGCATCATCGGCGCCATCGGCGTGCTCACCGCCCTGGTGCCCGGCTCGCTCATCATGATGAACGCCGCCACGCTGCTGGCCCACAACCTTTACCGGCTGGCGCACAAGGGCTGCGACGATGCGCAGGTGACCCGCATGGCCAAGGGCCTGGTGCCGGTAGTGGCGCTGGTGGCCGTGGGCTTCACCCTGCATGGCGGTTCCACCATCGTCGCCCTGCTGCTGATGGGCTACAGCTTCGTCACGCAGCTGTTCCCCTCGCTGCTGCTGAGCTTGTCGAGCCGCAACCGGGTGACGGCGCCGGGTGCCTTCGCCGGCATCGCCGTCGGCGTGGCCACGGTGGCGCTGTTCAGCCTGGAGCACCTGTCGCTCGGCAAGCTGGTTCCCGCGCTGCCGTCAGCCGTAGCCGACTTGAACGTGGGCATCGTCGCCCTGGTGCTGAACATCGTGGTCATGCTCGTGGTCAGCGCATGGACGCGCAAGCAGCTGCCTTTGCAAGCTGGCGCGCAACTGGCAGGCTGAGGCGCGGCGCGGTCGGCAGCCGGGTTGCCGGTGTTGTGCCGCCGCCTTGGCCCTGCGTTTTGGCGGGGGCAGCGGCAAGCCCGCGGCCCCGTTTCCACGCTATGAGCGCAAGGCCCCGAACCCGGGTCGGCAACCCGCCGATACGCCAACTGGTGGGATGGTCGGCGCCTAACATGCGTGCTGCGCCCGGCATGGTGTTCGAGCGCATCGGAACCACTGCCGCATGTCCTCCCTCAACCCTGCATCTCCCGTCCAAACCCAGGCCCAGACCGTGGTCCACAAGTTGCCGGTTTCGGTGCTGGTGGTGATTCACAGCCCGGAGCTGGATGTGCTGCTGATCGAGCGCGCCAAGCAGCCTGGTTTCTGGCAGAGCGTCACCGGCAGCCTGGACGCGTTGGATGAACCACTGGCCGCTACCGCCATGCGCGAGGTGGCCGAGGAAACCGGCATCCGCGTCGGTGCGGCAGCGGTACCGGCTACGGCGCTGCGCGACTGGCACTTGGCGAATGTGTACGACATCTACCCTGTTTGGCGCCACCGCTACGCCCCCGGTGTGTGGACCAACACCGAGCATGTGTTCAGCCTGGAAGTGCCACGCGGCACGTCCGTGACCCTGGCGCCGCGCGAGCATCGCGCGCAACAGTGGCTGCCCTGGGGCGAGGCGGCGGCGCGGTGTTTCTCCGCGTCCAATGCCGAGGCCATTCGGCAACTGCCACGTCGACTGGGTCGGCAGGCATGAAGATGCCGGACCGTCGGCAACAAAAGGCAGCGCGTCTGCGTGCCGCCCTGACTGCCGCCGGCGGGCCGGCAGCGGCCCTCGCCAGCCACGCCGCCACATCGGCTCGCGGTCCGGGCGATGCCAGCGAAACACGCGTGGAGCCATCGGCTGCGGTGCCAGCGCCCACGGTTGCGGACGTGCTGCGGGTGGCGTCGTACAACATTCACAAAGGCGTGGTGGGCCTGGGGCCGACCAAGCGCCTGAGCATTCACGAGCTGCAGGAAGGCTTGCGCGAACTCGACGCCGACCTCGTCTTCCTGCAAGAGGTGCAGTTCACCCACCCGCGCCATGCGCGCCGTTTTTCCCACTGGCCCGAACTGCCGCAGCACGAGGTGCTGGGGCGGGGTCTGGGCATGCACACGGCTTATCACACCAATGCCACCACACGGCATGGCGAGCATGGCAATGCGCTGTTGACGCGCCTGCCCATTCTCAGCGTGGCCCACCACGATGTGTCGGACCACCGCTTCGAGCAGCGCGGCCTGCTGCATGTGCGCCTGCAATGCGCGGGTCTGGGCGCGTGGCACGGGGGCAGCAGCGCTGTCGGCGGCGGCTCTGCGGTGCTGCACGCCATCGTCGTGCACTTCGGTCTGTTCAGTGCCGGGCGCAAGCGCCAGATCGCGCGGCTGGTGCATTACATCGCTGCCCAGGTGCCGGGCGACGAGTCTGTGATCGTCGCCGGCGACTTCAACGACTGGCGCGGCCAGCTCGGCACTGAGCTTGCCGCGGTGGGCCTGATCGATGTCTCCGCGCGCCAATCGCCCCATGCCGACGGGCGCAAGCCGCGCTGGCGCCACCGCGTGCGCACCTTCCCGGCGCGCCTGCCGCTCATGCCGCTGGACCGCATTTACGCGCGGGGCTACGCCGCGCGCTCGCTGGGCCTGGGCTGGGGCGCTGGTTGGGCGCGCTTGTCGGACCATGCTCCGCTCCTGGTGGATCTGGAGCCCGCGACCACGGCCGTGGCAGGTGCTGCGCCGCTGGCCAGCTCAGGGCTTGGAGTTGGCGTGCGGGGTTGACGCAGGCGGCACAATGCGGCGAGCGACCGCAGGCCAGCACCGACACAAGCCGACCCATCACCCGCATGTCCGAACCCGCAACCCCCAAAAGCCGACACCGACGCAGCTCCCGCCTGGGCCGGGCGCGTGTCTGGTTGCGTGCGGGCTGGCAAGCAGCACGCTGGTCGCGCATGGTGCCGCGCGGCGCTGGCGGGGGAGGTGTTGCGGGCGCGACCAGCGGCAACCCGCTGGTCGCCGATGACGACACGTCGCCCGACCCGGCCTGGTCACGCGGCAATTGCGTCGAGCTGCTGCCCCTGGGTGAAACGCTGTTCCCGGCGCTGGAGCAGGCGTGGACAGCGGCGCGCACCAGCATCTGGCTGGAAACCTACATCTTCCACGACGACCCCATCGGCCTGCATCTCGCCACGGTGCTGGCCGACGCGGCGCGGCGCGGCGTGCACGTGCGCGTGATGGTGGACGGCCTCGGTTCCGGCCGCAGCATCCCCACGCTGGCGGCACTGTTCGCCGGCAGCGGCGTGGAGTTCATGGTCTACCGCCCCTGGCGCCTTTGGCTCGACCTGGTGCAGCGCGGCCATTGGCGCCGGCTGCACCGCAAGCTGTGCGTGGTGGACGGCGCCACCGCGTTCATCGGCGGCATCAACCTGATCGACGACCGGCTCGACATTCGCCATGGCTGGAGCGCCCAGCCGCGGCTGGACTATGCCGTGCGGGTGCAGGGCCTGGTGGCGCAGCAGGTGCTGTGGAGCATGCGGCGCTTGTGGCTGCGCACCGTGGCCACCGGCAGCTTGCAGCGGCAGTTGCGCAGCATGCCGGGGCCCGAGGTGCTGAAGTCGCGCCAGGCGCGCCAACGCTATCTGGATGAATTGCGCGCCTGGGGTGGCGAACTGCCGCCACGCGAGGACGTGCAGCAGGAAACCCGCGAGCGCCAGAGCCGCCTGCTGGCCGAGGAGCGGCCGACGCATCCCGCCTGCCCCGACGGCCAGCCCGGCATGCGCGCCGCGCTGGTGGTGCGCGACAACCTGCTGCAGCGCCGTGCCATCGAGCACAGCTACATCCAGGCCATCGACCAGGCGCGCAGCCAGGTGCTGCTGGTGTCGCCCTATTTCTATCCGGGCCAGGCATTTCGCACCAGTCTGAAACGCGCTGCCGCACGCGGGGTGCAGGTCACCTTGCTGCTGCAAGGCCGCATCGACTACCGCGCCGCCGCCTGGGCCGCGCACACCCTGTACCGTGAGCTGCTGCAGGCCGGCGTGCATATTTGCGAATACCAGCGCGCCTATCTGCACGGCAAGGTGGCCGTGGTGGACGAGTCCTGGGCCACGGTGGGCAGCTCCAACATCGACCCGCTGTCGCTGCTGGTCAACCGCGAGGCCAATCTCCTCGTGCGCGATGCGCGCTTCGCCCGCGATCTGGCGGCGCATATCCGCGCCGAACTCATCCACGCCCTGCCCATCGACCACGCCCGGCTGCAAAAACGCGTGTCCTGGTGGACCCGCCCGCTGGTGGCCTTGGCCGCGCGGCTGTTCATCGCCATGGCCGGCGGTGCGCGCAATTACTGAGCACTCAGCGCGTTCCCCCGTTTCATCCCGATTCTTCCCTTTCTTTCGTTTCCTGAAGACGCCTGCGTGACCCACGAACCGCCTGTGCGACTTCGCCTTGCTGGCTCACCGGCATATAACGTCCGGTTCTATGCGTATATGAAAACGGTATTTCCCAAGCTATTCGGCCTTGGCCAAAATGCCGAGCATGAAGACTGAATCCCCCCGAATCCCCAAGCCAACTGGAACCACGCCAGAAGTAACTGGCGCATCCGAGCGCCGATCCGTTCCACCCTCCGAGCACACCAGTTTGTGGAGCCGGCTCAAGCATGGCTGCGTCCTCTGCTGGCTGCTTGCAGCTTGGGCTTTGAGCCAGAGTGCAAGTGCTGCACCGAGTCCTTTGCTCACCCCGGCCGCGCTGCTGGCGCAGTTGCCACAGGTGCGGGTGATTGACATCCGCGAGGGCGACGCCTCCTCGTCACCCTACGCCGCTGGCCATATTCCCGGCGCCGTGTGGGCACCGTATTCCAGCTGGCGCGGCGCGGCCGACAACCCCGGCAAGCTGCGCTCGGTCGCCGACTACACCGCGCTGGTGCGCAGCCTGGGGCTGAACGCGCAGACCCCCGTGGTGCTGGTGGCCGACGGTTCCGACCCGAGCGATTTCGGCGCCCCGGCCCGTGTCTACTGGACCCTCAAGTGGCTGGGCCTGGGGCATCTGGCCATTCTCAACGGCGGCATGACGGCGTGGGCCCGCGCCGGGCTTCCCGTGACGCGCCAGTCGGTGCAGGCGCAGCCCTCCGACTTCACGCCGCATCTCGACACCGCCATTCTCGCCAGCCGCACCCAGGTGGCGCAGGACTTGCGCCAGTCGCAGTCCACCTTGCTGCTGGATGCAAGACCCCGCGCCTTCTACCTCGGCCAGGTCAAGGCGCCAGCCGCTGCCCAGCCCGGCACCCTGCCGGGCGCGCTGGACTTCGACAACGCGCGCTGGTTCCCAGGCGGTTCCGGCACGCTGCCCGACAAGGCCGAGCTGGAGCGCATCGCCCAGTCCATGCCGCATGCCGCCGGGGCGCAGCAAACGGTCTCGTTCTGCAACACCGGCCACTGGGCCGCGACCAACTGGTTCGTCCTGTCCGAGCTGCTGCACCAGCCCGATGTGAAGCTCTACCCCGGCTCGATGGTGGACTGGTCGCGCGCTGGCGAACCCATGACCAACGTTCCCTCCCGCATCCAGCAGCTATGGGCACAGCTCCAACAAACGTGGCGGGCGCATTGAACGACCCGGGGGCGATCAATGGCGGCATCACGGTGGCAGCGACAAGTCGGTCGCAGGCACATCCCGGCGTACGAACCAGCCGGCCCGTCCTGCTGATGGGCGCGGCGCTGGCCGGCTTTCTGGCCGTCACCTGGCTGGTGGGCTGGCGCCAGGGGCTGCTGTGGTGCATCGGCGTGGGCTATGGCGTGGCGCTGTTGGCGGCGGCCTTCGGCTTCACCACCGGCTGGCGGGTGTGGATCACCCAGCGCGACCCCAAGGGCCTGTGGGCGCAGTTCGTCGGCATCGCGGTCGCCATGCTCATCAGTGTGCCGTTGCTGGCCATCCACCCCGAGCTGGAGGGGGCCGACGGTCCCTTGTCCATCAGCCTGCTGGTCGGCGCTTTCGTTTTTGGCGCCGCCATGCAGGTGGCGGACGGCTGCGGTTCGGGCACGCTGTACAAGGCCGGCCTGGGCCATCCGGTGAGTTTGGCGGTGCTCCCGGCTTTCGTCTTCGGCAGTTTTTTCGGCGCCGCGCAACTGCCAGCCTGGCTGGCGCTCGGCGCGTTGCCGCCGGTGAATCTGGTGCATGTGCTGGGCGCGGGATGGACACTGGCGGCGCAACTCGGCGCCCTGGCGCTGTTGGCCGCCCTGCTCTGGCGCTTCAGTGCGATGCGTGCCTACCGCTTGCGCCGCGCAGCCACTGGCGCGGCGGTTGCCGCGGCGGGCCCCAGTGAGCGTGATTCAGCCGTGCTGCTGCAGGGGCCACCGCAGTCGCGCTGGCAGGGCAAGGCGGTGTGGATCGCGGCCATCGCCCTCGGGCTGTTGGCCGCTGCCAATCTGGTGGTGGCCGGCCAGCCCTGGGGCATCGTCTACGGCCTGGGTTTGTGGGGCGCGAAAATCGTGCAGGCATTGGGGTTCGATCTCAGCCACAACGCCTTCTGGGGCCTGCCCGTGCAACAGGCGCAATTGCACGCCAGCGTGCTGGCCGACAACACCAGTGTCACCGACATCGGGCTTTTGCTTGGCGCCCTCATCGCCGCCAGTTGGAAGGGCAAGGCCTGCCCACGGGTGAAGTTGCCGTGGCGCGCCTGGGTGGCCTCGGTGCTGGCCGGGTTGGTGCTGGGCTACAGCTCGCGCCTCGCCTTCGGCTGCAATGTGGGGGCCTATTTCTCCGGCATTGCCACCGGCAGCCTGCATGGCTGGATCTGGTTTGCCTGCGCCTTCCTGGGCAGCGTGCTGGGCGTGCGCTTGCGCGGCCGCTTGGGCATCGCGGGTTGAGCGGGCGCACGCATGCCATTTCCCTTCAAAAAATCCTGGCCTGCCTGGCTGCTATGGGCCGCGCTACTGGCCCTGCTCGTGCTCGACTGGTGCAGCAGCACCCCGCACCAGCGCTTCGCCGAACCGCCCCCGCTGGCCCTGGGCAACGGCCCTGCAGCCGACGCCGGGCACTGCTCACTGGCACCCCAGAAATAGCTCCCTGACCGGGGCCGAGGCGCTGGCCACGCCGAATACGCCCGCCATCCCAGGCGCTACAGTTCGGCTTCCTCCTCCGGAAGCCCGCGATGCTCGCCTACCGCCATGCCTTTCACGTCGGCAATCCTGCCGACGTGCTCAAACACATCGTGCTGCTCGGTGTGCTCGAACGCATGGCCGCGAAGGACAAGGCGTATTGGTATATCGACACCCACGCCGGCGCCGGTAGCTACCAGTTGGCCGACCGCATGGCCCAGCGCCTGGCCGAGTACCAGACCGGCATCGGTCTGCTGTGGGGGCGCAAGGACATGCCGCCTCCGGTGGCGGCCTATGTGAAACACATCCGCACCTTCAACGCCGGCGGCGAGCTGCGCACCTACCCCGGCTCGCCCGCGCTGGCCGGTTCGGTGTTGCGGCCGCAAGACCGCATGCGCCTGTTCGAGCTGCACACCACCGACTTTCGTCTGCTCGACGCCACATGGGGCCAGCAGCCGCATGTGGAAGTGCGCAACAGCGACGGCTTTGCCGGGCTCAAGGCCGTGCTGCCGCCGCCCACGCGTCGCGGCGTGGTGCTGATCGATCCATCCTACGAACTCGACAGCGATTACGGCCAGCTCGTCGCTGCCCTGCGCGACGCCATCTCCCGCTTCGCCACTGGCGTCTACTGCGTTTGGTATCCGCAGTTGCAAAGCCTCGAATCCATCCGCCTGCCCAAGCGCCTCAAGGCGCTGTCACCCGCCGGATGGATGCATGCCCAACTCTCCACCGCCGCGCCGCGCCCCGATGGCTTCGGCCTCATGGGCAGCGGCATGTTCGTCATCAATCCGCCTTTCGGCCTGCAGGAAAGTCTGAAAGCCACGCTGCCCTGGCTGGCCCGCACCCTGGGGCAGGACGGGGCGGGCCAGCATGTGCTGGAAGGACATACGCCATAGGGGGCGCCCTGGCGTTTCTTGAGATTGAGCCGCCGGCCTCCAACCTGCCCGCCCATGGTGAGGTGCCGCAGGCGCTGGCCGTGCTCGAGATGGATGGGCCGCGACATGTCCTGGCGTTGGCGGGTGCGCCGGGTTGCAGCCTGAGCGCAGCGGGATAATGATCGGCCGTCGCCCCGCCCCTTGCCCTGCAGCGCCCGCCCATCACCGGCTTTCCCTCGTCCGACCATGCGCATGCCCTATCCCCGTTCCTTCTCCAGCCTCTTGCTGGCGGGCTTCGCGCTGGTGACGCTGCCGCTGCTGGCCGGGATGGCCTACACCGCCGTGGTGCAGGAGAGGCTCGCGGTGCAGACCCGACAGTCGATCACGCTCACGGTCAAGGTCACGCGCACCACGCGGCAGTTGGCGGAAGACATCTCCAGCCTGCAGCGCGCCGCGGGGCAGTTCTATGTGCTGCAGGACCCGCAGCTGCGCTCCGGCATGCGCGAGGCGCACGAGTCCATTCGACAGGCGCTGCAAAACCTGCGGGCCATGCCCTTCGGCCCGTCGAACACCGAGCGCATCCGGCAAATCGGCCTGCGCGAAGGCGTGCTGTATGCCCAGCTGAACGATCCGGCCAATGTCGGATTGCGGCGCTTCGACTCGTTCGCCACCGAGTTCAACACCCTCGACCGGCTGGCCGATCAGGTGGCGGTGGCGGGCAATGCCATGGTGGAGGATCAGGCTGCTTCGCTCATACACCGCGCCCGCACCCTGCGCATCGTGCTGCTGAGTCAGGCTGCGGCGGCAGTGCTGTTGTCGCTGCTCATCGCAGGCCTGTTTTCCTGGTTGCTGGGCCGGCCGGTGCGCCAGATCGACCAGGCCATCCGCCGTCTTGGGGCTGGCGACCTGCAGCCCCAGCCCCGGGTGCAAGGCCCCATCGACCTGGTGTTCCTCGGTCAGCAGCTCGACTGGCTGCGCCAGCGCCTGCGCGAGCTGGACGAGCAGAAACTGCGTTTCCTGCGGCATGTTTCGCACGAGCTGAAAACCCCGCTGGCCTCGCTGCGCGAAGGTGTGGAACTGCTGGCCGACGGCGTGGGTGGCAGGCTCACGGCGCAGCAGCGCGAGATCACGCAGATCATGCGCGGCAATGCGCGCGACCTGCAGGCGCGCATCGAGAACCTCATCGGCTACAGCCGCGCCCAACGCCAGCTCGACCCGCTGGTCTCCAGCGGCGTGGACCTCGCCGCCCTGCTCGACCAGGTGGTGCGCCGCAACGACCTGGCGCTGCGCGCCAAACATCTGCAGGTCGTGCGCAGCGGCCATGCGCCCTTGCTCAAGGCCGATCGCGGCAAGCTCGACACCCTGTTCGAGAACCTGCTGATCAACGCCATGCGCTTCAGCCCTGAAGGCGGGAGCATTCGCATCGACCTGCGCAGTGCCGACGGCGTGGTGCACGCCACCGTGGCCGACGAGGGTCCGGGCGTGGCCGAGAACGACCGCGCCCATTTGTTCAAGCCCTTCTTCCAGGGCAGCCGCCAACCTCCGGCGGCGGCCCCCGGCAGCGGCCTGGGGCTGGCCATCGCCCAGGAATATGCGCAACTGCATGGCGGCGAAATCCAGCTGTGCGACACCCCCGATCGCCCCGGTGCCAGCTTTTGCGTCCACCTGCCGCTGCAACCCGAGCTGCCAGTCGTGGGCGCATCCGCCTCGACCAACGCTTCAACCACCGCCACCACCTCGGCCCCGGCCACCCGCCGTTTGCCGGGCGCCGCACCGCAGCGCAACGAGCTTGCGGACTCCAGCACGGACCCGGAAGCGGAATGGCAACCGACCCAACCCTCCAACGACACACCCTCATGAACCGACCGTTTTCTGCAACACGGATTTCAACGCGCAGCCGCAGCCGCAGCCCCAGGCGCTCAGGCGCAGCGCTTGCTGCCCGGTGCGTCGCTGCCGCCAGCTTCGGCGCGCTGGCCCTGCTGTCCGGCTGCGCGCCGCTGCCGATGCACCCCGTGCCTGGAGCCGCGCCGCATGGCGAATCGCAATCGGCCCAGTTCCCCCGGGCGCAGGCCGTATCCCCCAAGCCGGCGGCAACGTCCACTGCGGCCATCGCCTCGCTGTTCAAGCCCGAGCCGTTGAGCATGAGCTGGATTGGCGACACATTGCGCCAAATCGCGCTCGACACGCAGGCGGCGGCCAACACCGAGCAGCAGCGGCTGCAAGCCCTGGGGGCGCAGCGCACGCCGGCCGACAAGCTCAAGCTGGCGTATTTGCTGGTGGCGCGCGCCGCGCCCACGACGGAGGAGGCCAATCAGGCACAGGACTTGCTCAGAGGACTGGATAACCAGACCGACGATCCGGCGTCCAAGCAGTTCATCCGCGTCATGCAGCGCCTGACGCGCCAGACCCTGGACCTGGCGCAACTGCACGCCGACCTGGCCCGCAGCAACAAACAAGTGGCCGATCTGCAGGACAAGATCGGCCAGATCAAGAACCTGGAGGTCGAATTGCAAGATCGTGCCCAAAGCCGGCCGGGGCCGGCGAAATGAGCCTGGCGGCACCCAACGTCCTGGTGGTCGACGACGACGCCGACCTGCTGCGCCTGCTCGGCATGCGCCTGCAGTCGGCCGGCTACAAACCGGTGGCGGCCAGCAGCGGCGAAGAGGCGCTGGCGCGGCTGGCGGTGTCGCGACCGCGCGCGGTCATCACCGATCTGCGCATGCCGGGCATGGACGGCATGGCGCTGTTCGAGCGCATCCACGCTGCCGACCCCTCGCTGCCGGTCATCATTCTCACCGCCCACGGCACCATTCCCGACGCGGTTTCGGCGGCGCAGAGCGGCGTCTTCGGCTACCTCACCAAACCGTTCGAAGCGCCGGAATTGCTGGCCCTGCTGGCGCGCGCCGTGGGCAGCGGCAGCCTGGAGAGCGGCCAGGCAGCGCGGCCGCGCTTTCCCGAAATCGTCACCGCCAGCCCCTTGATGAATGCGCTGCTCGACGAAGTGGTGCTGGTGGCGACGAGCGAGGCCGGGGTGCTCATCCAGGGCGAATCCGGCACCGGCAAGGAGATGCTGGCGCGCGCCGTGCACCAGGCCAGCGCGCGCAAGCGTGCGCCCTTCGTCGCCATCAACTGCGCCGCCATTCCCGAGGCGCTGCTCGAATCCGAATTGTTTGGCCATGCCAAAGGCGCCTTCACCGGCGCCGACAGCGCCCGCAAGGGCTTGTTCCAGACGGCGCAGGGCGGCACGGTGTTTCTCGACGAGATCGGCGACATGCCCCTGGCGCTGCAGGCCAAGCTGCTTCGCGTGTTGCAGGAGCGCGAGGTGCGCCCGGTGGGCGCCAGCCAGTCGCTGCCGGTGGACGTGCGCATCGTCTCGGCCACCCACCGCGACCTGGAAGCGGCGATTGCCGAGCAGCAGTTCCGCGAAGATTTGTTCTACCGCCTCAATGTGGTCAACCTGCACATTCCACCGCTGCGCGAGCGCCGCGAGGACATCGCCCCGCTGGCCCAGCACTTCGTCGACAAACTGGCGAAAAAGCATGGCCGCCGCATCGTCGGCTTTGCCGCCGATGCCCTGGACCTGCTGATGCGCGCCGAGTGGCCCGGCAATATCCGCCAACTCATGAACGTGGTGGAGCAATGCTGCGCGCTCTGCACCACCGTGCGGATTCCGGCGGCGCTGGTGACGCGCGCGCTGCGCAACAAACCGACGGAAATCCTCAGCTACGCCGAGGCCAAGGACCGCTTCGAGCGCGACTACCTCGTGAACCTGATGAAGCTCACCGGCGGCCAGGTGACCGAAGCCTCCCGCCTGGCGCAGCGCAACCGCACCGAGTTCTACCGTCTGCTGCAAAAACATGCGCTGTCGCCCGCGCTGTTCAAGTCGACTGAGTAGGGCCTCGGCCGCAGGCTGTCGCCAGGGTTCTCCCCAGCGTCGCTTGGGAGCGACAAAAAAAACAATGGAAATCAGGTGCTTGCACAAAGCTGACTGCAGGTGTCGGGCTGCGGCGACAGTTTCCAGTATTCACGGACAAGGTTTGTGGCGGCGTACTCCGCGAGCTCGGTTCGACAAGCGCAAGCTATTGATTCAAAACATGAAAATAGCCTGGCACGCAAACTGCAAAGTAGAGGGCATGGTTGTGTTGAATCTGTCCTCAGCACATCGTCTTCAAACCTGAATCAGGAGCGATCCGATGAACCCCAACATTCTGAGCAAACCCTGGATTCCCGCCTTGGGTTTTGCTGCTGCCATCTTGCTGGCCGCGCTGATGTCCGGCCAAGCCCACGCTGCCGGCATGCCTGCCGAAACCACGGCACAGGCAGCCACCATGCAACCAACAACCTACAACGCCGCGAAGAGCGGCGCCTCCGCCCCTGACAAGGCGGGTGAAAAAGCCGACAAGATGAAAAAAGAAGGCGAAAAGAAAGAATGAATTCGTCAGGCGCTGCCTGACCCCGGTTGTTGTCTCCTCCCCCCTTGGCCAAGCGCATGCTTGGCATTTTTTTTGCGCGTCGCGCGCGCAGAAATAGCGTGAACGGCCCTGGGTTTGGCGGCTTGGGCGCGGGGCGCTGCGCTGCGGCGGCCCAATGGTCAGGGCAGCGCCAGATCGTGGAATGACCAGATCTCGACGCGGTTGCGCCCGCGTTGCTTGGCTTGGTAGAGCGCCTTGTCGGCGCGTGCGAGCAGGTCCTCGATGCCGCGGTCGGCGGCTTCCGGGTCGGCGGCATCGGCAATGCCGATGCTGACGGTGAGCTGCTGGCGCAAGGGCGCGTGGTCCATCCCCGCCGATTCCTGAATGGCCAGGCGCAGGCGCTGTGCGAAGTCGTAAGCACGCAGTCCGTCGCAATGGGGCAGGACGATGGCGAACTCATCGCCACCGAGACGCCCGAAGAGATCGACGCTGCGGAGCTGGGACTTGCAGACCGTGGAGAAACTGCGCAGTGCGCGATCACCCGCCGGGTGGCCGTAAACATCGTTGAGTTGCTTGAAGTGATCGACGTCGATGGCCAGCAGCGCCAGGTCGTGGCTCAGTCGCCGCGACTCGTGAAACGCGGCTGAGGCCTGGGCCAGGAAATGGCGACGATTGGACACGCCGGTGAGCGAGTCGGTGTAGGCCAGCTCCTGCAGGCGCAACTCACGCTGCTTGGTGGGGGTGATGTCCTTGAAGGCGAAGATCAGCGCCTCTTCATCCTGGTAATGCGTGTGGGTGATGGACAGCAGCAGCCAGAGCAAGCTGCCGTCGAAGCGACGGAATTTGACCTCCTGCCCACTCACGGTGCCCTCGCGCAGCACGCGCGCAATGATGGCTTCGCGCTGGCCCGAGTCGGCCCAGAGGTTGCGCATGGGTTTGCCGTGGTGCTCGGCATAGCTGGCGCGAAAGAGTTCGTCCGAGGCGCGGTTGGAGAACATCAAGCCCGAGTCGCGCAGGCGGATGATGACCAGGGGCACGGGCGACGCATCGACCAAAAAGCGAAAACGCTGCTCGTCGCGCTGCAACTGGTCTTGCAGCCGCTTGAGCTCGGAGATGTCCTGCAGACTGGTGACGATGCCCAGCGGCTTGCCGCTCGAGTCAGCCACCTGGGCCTTGTTCAGGATCCAGACCGATTCCTCGCCGTCCACCGACAGTTGGCGGCATTCCTGCGACAGCGGCCGTCCTTCAGCCAGCAGCTTGCGGTCCATGCCGGTCCAGGTGTGCAACAGGCTGTCTTCGAACACGTCTTCAGGCGGGCGTCCCAGCATGGCATCCTGGGTGCGCCCCAGCAGCTGGGTGAAGGCCTTGTTGATGAGCGCAAGGCGCCCGTCGTTCGCGGTGTAGGCCGTGGGGTTGGGCAGGGCGCTGAGCAAGGAGTCCTGGAAGCGTAGTTGCCGTTGCAGCCGCGTCTGGCTCTCCACCAGGGCCGCGGTGCGCCGCTCGACGGCGCGCTCCAGCCCGGCGTTGGCCTCGCGCAATTGGCGCAACGCCGCGCCGCGATCCTGCGCCAGGCTGCTGGCGAGCAGAACCGTGCAGGCCAGGCTGATGCCCATGACCTGCAGCGCGGTGATGCGATCCATCGGCGGCAGCGCCGTCATCGGACCCAGGCCCATGGTGGTGCCCGCCAACTCCAATGCGAACAGCGCGGCCATGAACAGGCTGGAAAGACGCATGGGCAGGCGGATTGCGGCCCAAAGCACGGGCAACAACACCAGTGTTCCCAGACCCAGCGGCAAGGCCTGCGTCGTGGGCGGGGCAAAGTAGATGAGCACCGTGCCCAGCAGGGCAAGCACCGGGACGCCGAGCAGTTCGGGGGTTGGCGCCGGCAATGCATCGTTGCGACGCTCCCACCACAGCACCAGGGGTGGGGCGAAGATCAGCACGCTGCAAATATCGCCGACCAGCCAGCTCAGCCACAAGCCGCCGAGGTTGTGCATCGGCGGCAAGGGTGGCAGCAGCGTTGCGAGCATGCCGCCGCCGGCACTGAACGCAGGAGCCAGCAGACCGAGCGTGACGATGAAGGCCAGCGTATTGCCTGTGCCTTGCAAGCCTGTCCATGGTCGGCGCAAGCGTTGCAACAGCCACCAGGCGATGAGCACACCAACAGTGTTACCCGTCGCGATGCACAGGGCTGCCAGCGGCGACCAGCCGACACTGAATGCATTGGCCAGGTAAGCGCCCAGCGCAATGCCTGGAGCGGCGGCCCAACCGCCAACCATGACGCCGAAAACGGCCACGGCACTGGAGGGCCAGAGCAACGCGCCTGCTGCGCCGCTGCGCATCACGAACCACGCCAGCAGCACGTAGACGCCCGCCAGCGCAGCGTTGAACAGCAGCAGCTTGGACAGGCGCTGCAGTGCGGCTCTGGCGGGTGCCTGCATATCAGCCGTGTCCCGGCACGACAAACTGCGGGAAAGCATGGCGCCGAGCCATGCGCGCCGGCTTGCCGTGCAAGGGGGACGCGCACGCGGTACACAGCTGGCGGCGGGCAGCAGCCGGCTGCGATGCCTGGCGAGTGCCCGAAGTTGGGCGGATGTTCCCAATTTGCACGTTATCGTTCTTGTCTGGATTTTTCTACAGCATACCGAACAGTTCGCGCAGAAAAACCTGACAATCAGGGCGAAGCACTCGTCACCGATCACCCGTGTGCTCGATGCAGCAGCACCCGCTGGGCTTCTCTCAATGCAACTTGATGCGCGGTTCGGTCGTGCGCGAGATCAGGCGTGCCAGCGTGAGGAAGGCGGTTTTCCAGAAGCCATGCAAGGCATGCAGATGCTTGCGATAGAGCAGCCAGTAGATGAACCTGGCGAAATGGCCTTCGATGAACAGGCTGCCCTTGGCCAAGCCGCCCATCAAGCTGCCCACGGTGCTGTGCTCGCCCAGGGAAACGAGGGAGCCGAAATCGCGGTAGTGGAAGGCGTGCAGCGGCTTGCTGGTGCACCGACGTTGAATTTGCCGCACCAGAAAACTGGCCTGCTGGTGGGCGGCCTGGGCGCGTGGCGGCACACCGCCGGGGTGGCCTTTCCAGGGGCAGGCGGCGCAATCGCCCAGGGCAAAAATGGCGTCGTCGCGCGTGGTCTGCAAAGTGGGGCGGACCACCAACTGGTTGATGCGGTTGCTTTCCAATCCATCGAGATCGCGCAGCACGTCGGGGGCTTTCACACCTGCGGCCCACACCACGAGTTCTGCCGGCAGAAAGTCGCCATCGGCCGTTTGCACCCCGGTCGCGGTGACGGCGGTGACGCGTTTGCCGGTGTGAATCTGCACGCCCAGCTTGGCGAGTTCGGCCGTTGCCGCCGTCGACACGCGCTCTGACAACGCGGGCAGGATGCGCGGGGCGGCCTCCACCAGGCTCAGGCGCATATCGCGTTCGGGGTCGATGCGATCCAGCCCGTAGGCGGCCAGCGCGCGGGTGGAGTTGTGCAGCTCGGCCACCAGTTCCACCCCGGTGGCGCCGGCGCCGATGGCCACCACCTTGAGTTGCTCCGGCCGCAGCGGGTCGGTTTGCGTGTTGGCGGCAATGCAGGCGTTGACCAGGCGCTTGTGGAAGCGCCGCGCGTCTTCAGGGCTGTCGAGGGCGATCGCGTACTCCGCTGCGCCGGGGGTGCCGAAGTCGTTGTTCTGGCTGCCCAGCGCCAGCACCAGGATGTCGTAGCCGAAGCTGCGGCGCGGCACGATTTCGCGCCCGTCCTCGTCCAGCGTCGGCGCCACCAGCACCTGCTTGCGGGCGCGGTCCAGCCCGTCCATCGCGCCCAGGCGGTACTTGAAGTGATGCCAGGTGGACTGCGCCAGGTAGTTCAGCTCGTTGTCGTCGATGTCGAGGGTGCCTGCAGCGGCCTGGTGCAGCAGCGGTTTCCACAAATGACTGCGACCGCGCTCGACCAGGGTGATGTCGGCGTGTCCGCGCCGGCCCAGGGTGTTGCCCAGGCGGGTGGCCAGTTCCAGCCCGCCGGCACCGCCGCCGACGATGACGATGCGTGGCAAGGAGGATGCCGGGGATGCGTCGGTTTGTGCGTCCATGGTTTCTGGGTTGTTGTTGGTCTTTGCAAGCGTACTGCGCATTGTGCGAAAAATGGGGCCTGCAAGGAAACACAGGCTCGCCCGGCGATGTTGCCGGGGCGCTGGCTGGCGCACAATCTCGGCTTGGGCACTGTTAGGGCAACGCTGAACAAGTCCCGCGTGCGCATCGCATCCGCGCCTCGGGCGGTCTGCGGCGTTGCAAATCCGCGCCATGGCTTGGGCTATGGCTGTGGGTTTGCGCCTTGCATCCCATCCCGATGCGCGGCGCTTTGCATCACGGGAACTCATTCAGCATCGTCTTCGCGCCCCTTTCATTCACCGTCATCAGGTTCATCCATCCATGTCCAGCACCGCCCCCGAGTCTCCCGCCGTCACCTTCGCCGATCTCGGTCTGCCGGAGCCCATCCTCGCAGCGCTGCGCGACGTGGGTTACGAAAGCCCGTCGCCGATTCAGGCGGCCACCATTCCCATTCTGCTCGAAGGCCGTGACCTGGTTGGCCAGGCGCAAACCGGCACCGGCAAGACGGCGGCCTTCGCCCTGCCCATCCTCGCCCGCATCGACGTGGCTCGCAAGGAGCCGCAGGCGCTGGTGCTGGCGCCCACGCGCGAACTCGCCATCCAGGTGGCCGAGGCCTTTGCCACCTACGCCACGCACCTGCCGGGCTTCAACGTGCTGCCCATTTACGGCGGCCAAAGTTATGTGCCGCAGCTGGCCTCGCTCAAGCGCGGCGCGCATGTCGTGGTGGGCACGCCCGGGCGCATCATCGACCATCTGGAACGCGGCACGCTGAAGCTCGACGGCCTGGCCCATATGGTGCTGGATGAAGCCGACGAAATGCTGCGCATGGGCTTCATCGACGATGTCGAATCCATCCTGCAGAAAACCCCGCCCACACGCCAGGTCGCGCTGTTCTCGGCCACCATGCCGCAGGCCATTCGCCGCATTGCCAGCAACCATTTGCGCACGCCGGCGGAAGTCACCATCAAGGCCAAGACCAGCACCGCCACGCAAGTGCAGCAGCGCTACTGGATGGTCAGCGGCCTGCACAAGCTCGACGCGCTGACCCGCATCCTGGAGGTGGAGAACTTCGATGGCATGATCGTTTTCGCCCGCACCAAGATGGCCACCGAAGAGCTGGCCGAGAAGCTGGCGGCGCGTGGCTTCTCCACCGCCGCGCTGAACGGCGACATCCTGCAGGCGCAGCGCGAGCGCACCGTGCAGCGACTGAAAGACGGGCAGATCGACATCCTGGTGGCCACCGACGTGGCCGCGCGCGGACTGGATGTGGACCGCATCAGCCATGTGGTGAACTACGACATCCCGACCGATACTGAAAGCTATGTCCACCGCATTGGCCGCACCGGGCGCGCCGGGCGCAGCGGCCAGGCCATTTTGTTCGTCACGCCGCGCGAGCGCCATCTGCTGGCCGCCATCGAGCGCGCCACGCGCCAGCCCATCACGCCGATGCAATTGCCCAGCCCGCAGGACGTGAACGACAAGCGCATTTCCCGCTTCCTGGAGCGCATCACCGAGGCGCGCGAGCAGGAAGGCCTGGAGCAGTTCCAGAGTCTGATCGAACGCTACGAGCAGGAGCAGAACGTGCCGGCCATTGAAATTGCCGCTGCCCTGGCGCGCATGGTGCAGGGCGACAAACCCCTGCTGCTGGGGCCGGGTACCGAGGAGGGCGGCCATGCGATGCGCAGCGACAGCCTGGGCGCACGCGGGCGCGCTGCGCAGCGCGCCGAGCCCACCTTCGGCCCGCGCGGAAAACCCGCCAAGTCCTTCGAGCGCGAGGTGCGCAAGCCTTCGCCATCGCTGCCTCCGCGCGAGCCCAAGCCCGCCAGCGCCAAGCCACGCGGCCTGACCGACATCGCCGACGCCGCCATCGGCGAACTGGAAGCACGGGTGCAGTCGGCGCGCTTCGAGAAGTCGCATCCCGGCTTCGAGCCGGACGACCACGGCAGCGCCGCGCCGCGCCGCAAGAAGGCCGTCGCGGGCGACATGGCTTTCGAGACGTATCGCGTCGAGGTCGGCCGCGACCATGGGGTGGAGGTGCGCAACCTGGTCGGCGCCATCGCCAATGAAGCCGGGCTGGAAAACAAGCACATCGGCAGCATCGACATTCGCGGCGACCACAGCCTGGTGGACCTGCCCGCAGGCATGCCCAAGGACGTGTTTCGCACCCTGCAAAAAGTCTGGGTCCTGGGCCACCAGCTCAACCTGAGCCTGGCTGGAGCGGGCGGCGGTGCGGCGTTCAAGCCGCCGGCTCACGCCAAACCCAGGGCCGCAGCCGGCACCACGCGGCCAACCCTGCGCGCCACCGAGCGCGCGCCCAGCCGCAAAGGCCCGGGCGCCGATTCGCCCAAGCGCAAGCCGATCCGGCGTTGAAAACGGCCCCCAGGGGCGCTACGCTGCCCCGCCCCCCAAGGGGGGTCGAGGAAACTAGGGAGCTGAGGGGCGCGGCTCCAAGTCTGCCAGTGCAGGCTTGGACGGCACGAAGGCCAGCCGGCTCTGACGCTGGCGGCCAGGCGTTTCCTTGAGTCGGCCGAAGCTGAGTCGGCCCTAACCGGGTTTGACGACCACACCCTTCCAGAACGCCACGCGCCCGGTGATTTCTTTCGCTGCGGGTTTGGGTTCGGGGTAGAACCACACCGCGTCGGTGTTGCGCTGGCCGTCGGCCACCAGGGTGTAGTAGCTGGCGGTGCCCTTCCAGGGGCAGACGCTGTGGGTGTCGCTGGGTTCGAGCAGCCCGGGTTTGACCGACTCGCGCGGGAAATAGTGGTTGCCTTCGACCACCACCGTGTCGTCGCTTTCAGCGATGATGACACCGTTCCAGACAGCTTGCATCGTGACCTCCATTGTGATTGGATTGGCAGATCTGCCTGGCAGAGATGTGCGGCAGATGTGTTCGGCAGACTATGCCGCAGTTGCGCGGTGTCTGCCACGGCTGCGGCGCTCAGCCCTGCGGGCTGGATGTCGCTGGGATCCGGCCCGTATGCGTTGCGACGACATTCGGCGTGGCGCGAATGACCTCTTCCGGCGCGTCGCGCTGCGGCACATGGCCACAGTTGGGCAGCACCAGGGTGCGCGTGTGGGGCAGGATGCGAGCGATGCGGTCGACCTGTTCCAGCGTGCCGTAGGCATCGTCCTCGCCCTGCACGACGAGCAGCGGGCAGCGCAGGGTGGCGATGTCAGCCTCGATCGTCCAGTGGCGAAACCCCGCAGCCAGCCACGGCTTCGGGAAAAGCCGCGGCGTGGAGCAGGGCGATGGTGGCGCCGCTGTGGCCGAACAGCCAGGGCCGGTGGATGCCGAGGGCCGCGAGCAGGGCTGGCAAGACCTCCAGCGCCTGCCGGTGGAGATAGCGTGCATCCCAATGCTCGCCGGGTGCGCGCGGGGTGGAGCGGCCATAGCCGGGACGCGAGTACACCAGGCCGTCCAGGCCGCTGGCAGCGCAGAGCTGGTCGGGGAAGTCGCGCCAGGCGGCGACCGAGCCCAGCCCCTCGTGCAGGAAGACGATGCAGGGCGTCTCGGTGGTGTCGGCAGCACGCTGGGTGCGAACCCGGCGGAACTCGATGCATGGCGACTCCGGCAGCGCTTGCCGGGTGATGAACTCGGTCGCGAGGGGCGAATCGGCCTGGTGCATGGAATGGGTCGGGTGGCGCGAGGTGGCGACACTGCATTGTCGCGGCAGTTCCGCCCACAGGCCCAGCCTCTACCATCGGCGCCATCTGCTCGACCGTCCATCGACGCCGCCGATCGACGCTGCTGATCATCGTCCACGCTGCCCATGCTGAATCGTCTTTGGCTCGGATTCTTCCTCACCGCCGCTGTGGCCGCGCTGGCGCGCTGGTCGCTGGGCGACGCCGCCGTGTTCGGCGCCATCGTCGACAGCCTGTTCGCCATGGCCAAACTCTCGGTCGAGGTCATGGTGCTGCTGTTCGGCACGCTCACGCTGTGGCTGGGCTTGCTGCGCATTGCCGAACGCGCCGGACTGGTGGACTTGCTGGCGCGCGCGCTCGGTCCCTTGTTCAAGCGGCTGATGCCGGAGGTGCCGGAAGGCCATCCGGCCATCGGCCTGATCACGCTCAACTTCGCCGCCAATGTGCTGGGGCTGGACAACGCCGCCACGCCCATCGGCCTGCGCGCGATGCGCGAGCTGCAAACCCTGAACCCCAGCAGCGACACCGCCAGCAATGCGCAGATCCTGTTCCTGGTGCTCAACGCCTCGTCACTCACGCTGCTGCCGGTGAGCATCTTCATGTACCGCGCGCAGCAGGGCGCGCCCGACCCGACGCTGGTGTTTCTGCCCATCTTGATTGCCACCAGCGCCTCGACCTTGGTGGGTCTGCTCAGTGTGGCGTGGATGCAGCGCCTCAAGCTCTGGGACCCGGTGGCGCTGGCCTATCTCGGCAGCGGCGCACTGCTGCTGGGTGCGCTGCTGGCCGGGCTGGCGACATTGAGCGCGGCGGCGCTGGCCAGCGTCTCGTCCCTGGTTGGCAACCTCGCGCTGTTCGGCGTGGTCGTGGCGTTCTTGCTGGCAGGAGCGATCAAGCGCGTGCCGGTGTACGAGGCCTTCATCGAAGGCGCGAAAGACGGCTTCGGCGTGGCGCGCGATCTGCTGCCGTATCTGGTGGCGATGCTGTGCGCGGTCGGCGTGCTGCGCGCTTCCGGCGCGTTGGGCTATGCGTTGGAGGGTATTCGCTGGGTCGTGCACGGCCTCGGCATGAACACCGATTTCGTCGCCGCCCTGCCCACCGCGCTGGTCAAGCCTTTCTCCGGCAGCGCCGCGCGCGCCATGCTGATCGAGACCATGCAGCACTACGGCGTGGACAGCTTTCCGGCGCTCACCGCGGCGACGATGCAAGGCAGCACCGAAACCACGTTCTATGTGGTGGCGGTGTACTTCGGCGCGGTCGGCATCAAGCGCGTGCGCCATACCGTGGGCTGCGCGCTGGCGGCAGACCTGGCCGGCATCATCGCCTCCATTCTGGTTTGCAGCTGGTTTTTCGGCGGGCGCTGATCGCCCGGAACAGACGCTACAGCCCGGCGAGATACGCCCGGGCGCGCTCGCGTCCGACCGCCTTGTCCAAGGCTGCTTCCAGGTCGGGAATCAAGCTGCGCAGCTGCTCGACCGAGTTGCATTGTTCGATCTTGAGCTGCAGGCCATAAGCCTTGAGCAGGCTGAGGTGTTCGCTCACCAGCGCATTCATGCGGGCGTAGAGCTCGGCATAGTCCCCAGTGGGCGCGGCGGCTGACCCGAACACAGCGTCCAGCGGCTCCAGGGTGTCGGGCCCGGCCATATCGCGCGCCCTATCCGCCGCAGCCTCAACCCCTGGCACAGGCGGCACGGCGGGGGGAAGGGGAGTCGTGGCGACGATCAACCCAAGCTGCAGGAGCTGCTGCAGGCTATCGCTGGGCGCGCCACTGGCCTGGACCAGAGCTTCCAATTCCGCCAGAGCACGTTTACCGTCGACGCACAGCAGCAGATTGCGCATGGGGCGCGTGAGGTGGTCGCTGCGGCTGCGGATTTCATCCTGGCCGGCTGCGGTTTTGGCGTAGATGAGCGGGGTTTGCATGGTGCGTGATTCAGGCCTGAAACCGCGCCACTCAATGCCGGAATTTCCCGTCTTTGGTGATGCTGGTGACGTCGACCAGGCTGGAGCCGGAATGGTCGGTCGGCGAGAAGCGCACCATGAAACCGCCGAGGTCGTCCGCATTCATGGCGTTGAGTGCATCGATCAGGCCGGTGCGCGTGGGCGTCTTGCCAGCCTTGCGCAAACCTTGAACCAGGACTTTGGCGTCGATATAGCCTTCCAGGCTGGTGAAGTCGTAGTCGTCCTTGTGGCCGCTGGCCGCCATGCGCGCCTGGTACTCGCGCACGATGGCGATCGCGCCCGAGTAGGGGAAGGGCACCACCTGGGTGATCATGACGCCGTCGCCTTCTTTTCCAAGGGCTTTCGCCAGGGCCTCCGAGCCGACGAAGCTGACGTTGGCGAACTGGCCGGCGTAGCCCTGGGCGCGTGCAGCCTTGATGAAGGCCGCGGCCTCGGTGTAGGTGCCGACCTCGACGATGAGATCGGGCTTGGCCGGCAGGATGGATTTCAGCGCCGCAGCCACATCCACCGTGTTGCGCTGAACCGTGCCGGTGGCCACGGGCTTGAGGCCATGCGCTGCCAGGGCCTTGACCACGCCCGACAAGCCGGCCTTGCCGAAGGCGTCGTCCTGGTAGAACACGGCGACCTTCTTCAGCCCGAGGAACAGAAAGTTATCGACCATCCGGCGGGTTTCGTCGTTGTAGCTGGCACGGATGTTGAAGATGTAGCGGTCCACCGGCTCACGCAAGGCCACGGCACCCGTGAATGGCCCAACGAGCGGAATTTTCGCCTCGTCGATGAGCGGCTTGGCGGCCAGCGTGGTGGGCGTGCCGACGTAGCCGAGCAGGGCGAAGACCTTGTCGTCGTTGATGAGCTGCTTGGTGTTGGCCACGGTGCGTGCGGGCTCGTAGCCGTCATCCAGGCTGACGAGTTTGATGCTGCGCCCATCCACCCCGCCTTCGGCGTTGACGGCCTTCAGATAGGCCTCGATGCCCAGGCGCAGGCGGATGCCGAGCTGGGCCGCGGGGCCGGTGAAGGGTGCCGATTGGCCGATGAGGATTTGCGATTCCGTCACGCCGGGGTCGGCCGCCAGCGCTGAAACGGACAAACCCAGAGAGAGCAGCAACGCCCAGAAGAATTTCATGAAGACCTCGAATCAGATGAATAAGCCGGGGAAGGGGGTTACTTGGAAAACAGGATTTCGGCCAGCATGGGCTTGTTGGGCAACAGGCCGGAACATGGGTCTTTGCAGGCCATGTGGAAGCGGCTTCAAACGATGGCCAGGTGTTCAGTGCCGCTGGACGGGTCTTGCTGGCCGCGCTTGCCGTCGAGCTTGATGCGCAGGCGCAGATCGTTGACCGAATCGGCGTTGCGCAGGGCGTCTTCGTAGCTGATCTGGTTGGCTTCGAACAGGTCGAACAAGGCCTGGTCGAAAGTCTGCATGCCCAGCTCGCGTGAGCGCTTCATCACGTCCTTGATTTCGCCCACCTCGCCCTTGAAGATGTGGTCGGCAATGAGCGGTGAGTTGATCATGATTTCCACCGCGGCAACCCGCCCGCGCCCGTCCTGCCTGGGCAGCAGGCGTTGTGATATCAGCGCTTTGAGGTTGAGCGACAAGTCCATCAGCAGCTGGCTGCGACGCTCCTCGGGAAAGAAGTTGACGATACGGTCGAGCGCCTGGTTGGCGTTGTTGGCGTGCAGCGTGGCCAGCACGAGGTGGCCGGTTTCGGCGAATGCCACGGCATGGTCCATGGTTTCCCGGTCGCGGATTTCGCCCATCAGGATGACGTCCGGCGCCTGGCGCATGCTGTTCTTCAGCGCGGCTTCCCAACTGTCGGTGTCGATGCCGACTTCGCGCTGGGTGATGATGCAGTTCTTGTGCGCGTGGACGAACTCGATCGGGTCTTCAACCGTGACGATGTGGCCGTAGGAGTACTCGTTGCGCCAGTCGAGCATGGCGGCCAGGGATGTGCTCTTGCCGCTGCCGGTGGCGCCGACGAAGATGATGAGTCCGCGCTTGGCCATCGCCAGTTCTTCCAGCACCTTGGGCAGGCCCATGCTGTCGATGGTCGGCACGGTTTGCGGAATGAGCCGCAGCACCAGGCCGATATTGCCCTGCTGCATGAAGGCGTTGCAGCGAAAGCGGCCGATGCCCGATGGGGCGATGGCGAAGTTGCATTCCTTGTTCTTCTCGAAATCCGAGGACTGCCGATCGTTCATGATGGCGCGCGCCAGTGCCTGGGTGTGCTGGGCGGTGAGCGGCTGCGCCGACATCTTGCTGACTTGCCCGTCCACCTTGATGGCGGGGGGGAAGTCGGCCGTGAGGAACAGGTCGGAACCGCCGCGGCTGACCATCAGGCGCAACAGGTCGTGGACGAATTTGGAGGCTTGGTCGCGTTCCATCAGGCGTCTCCGTGGTCAGGTGTGGATCGGGGCAGGGCGCACGGCAGAGCCGACTTCATGCCGGTTGCGCCGGAGCGCCCAGCTTGCGCAGGCGCAACGAAAGGCGGCGTGCCAGCGAGCCGATGAGGCGTGCGGCCGAACCCGGATCTTGCTCGATCATGCTATCAAGCGCCCCGGCTTCGAGCACGGCGATCTCGCAGGGGTTGAGCGAGGTGCAGTAGGACCAGCGCGGCCCGGCGTCGAGCAGCGACATCTCACCCAGCACATTGCCGGCGCGCACTTCCGTGAGTCGCAGGCGCTCACCCCAGGGCTGCTGCCGGTCGACGGCCACCACGCCGTGCAGCACCACCAGCATGAAGCCGCCATATTCGTTCTGGGCGATGAGGTCCTTGTTCGCATCGGCGGCGTAGAACTCGAAATGCCGTGCGCATTTCTCCAGGTCGTCGGGGGAAAGCCCCGCCATGAAGCGATCGCGGCTCCACAATTCCTTCAGGCGCTTGGCCGGTGCCGGTCTTGCGAGCTTGCGCGCCCCGATGGCCTTGGCGCGCTCGGCCCAATGGACGATGGGCACGGTGGCGTCGTCCACGTCCTGGAAGCCGGTGGTGAAAAACTGGGATTCCGGGCCGTCGTCCCGGCTTTCCGCCACGGGTTTGCCCCGGCGCAGCATCTCGAAGACTTTTTTCATGATGGTTGGGTGCAAACGAGCAGTTCGGGCTCGATGGGGCTGCTCGGGTGTTGTCGGAGGCGCAGCAAGGGCTGCTCGGCGTGCATGGGCTCAGGCACCCGGGAAATTTTCGGGTATTTTGGCCTTGGAGCGCGCCTCGCTGGCGGAGATGGCATTGCGGCGCACCAGATCGGTCAGGCATTGGTCCAGGGTCTGCATGCCGTGGGCCTGGCTGGTCTGGATCATGGAATACATCTGCGCCACCTTGTTCTCGCGGATCAGGTTGCGAATGGCCGGGGTGCCCAGCATGATCTCGTGCGCGGCGACGCGGCCGGCACCGTCCTTGACCTTGCACAGGGTCTGCGAGATGACGGCCACCAGCGCCTCCGACAGCATGGCGCGCACCATGTCTTTCTCGGCCGAGGGGAAGACGTCGATGATGCGGTCGATGGTTTTCGGTGCCGACGAGGTGTGCAGCGTGCCGAACACCAGGTGCCCGGTCTCGGAGGCGGTGAGGGCCAGGCGGATGGTTTCCAGGTCGCGCATTTCGCCCACCAGGATGGAGTCCGGGTCTTCGCGCAGCGCCGCGCGCAGCGCGTTGGAGAAGCTCAGCGTGTGGGGGCCGACTTCACGCTGGTTGATCAGCGATTTTTTCGACTCGTGCACGAACTCGATCGGGTCCTCGATGGTGAGGATGTGGCCGTACTCGTTTTCGTTCAGGTGGTTGACCATGGCGGCCAGCGTGGTGGACTTGCCCGAGCCGGTGGGCCCGGTCACCAGCACCAGGCCGCGGGGCTTGAGCGCCAGTTCGCCGAAAATCTTGGGCGCGTTCAGGTCATCCAGCGTGAGGATTTTGCTCGGAATGGTGCGGAACACCGCGCCGGCGCCACGGTTCTGGTTGAAGGCGTTGACGCGAAAGCGCGCCAGGCCGGGAATCTCGAAGGAGAAGTCGACCTCGAAGTACTCCTCGAAATGCTTGCGCTGCACATCGCTCATGATGTCGTACACCATGGCATGCACGGACTTGTGATCCAGCGGCTCGACATTGATGCGGCGCACGTCGCCATGCACCCGGATCATCGGCGGCAGGCCAGCCGACAGATGCAGGTCCGACGCATTGTTTTTCACACTGAACGCCAGCAATTGCGTGATGTCCACTGCAATCCCCCCTAATTTGGCAAGGCTCTTATAGTAAGGGTCAGTCCGGCGCCGCACGGCCGAAACCAGCCCATGCGGCCGGGGGCTGTTGTTTCCGCGGAACGCGGCTTTTGCCTGCACTTCAATCCCATGACGCCTTCCAGCCCTGCCGCACGCCTGCGCCAAGTGCGCGAGCGCATCGCCGCCGCCGCCACGCAGGCCGGGCGCGATCCGTCCTCGGTGCGCTTGCTGGCCGTGTCCAAAACCTTTCCGGCCGAAGCCGTTGCCGAGCTTGCCACCTGCGGCCAGGCCGACTTTGGCGAGAACTATGTGCAGGAAGGCCTGGGCAAGATGGCGGCCCTGCGCGCCACCCATCCGCAACTCGGCTGGCATTTCATCGGGCCGCTGCAGAGCAACAAGACGCGCGAGGTGGCGGCGCAGTTCGACTGGGTGCACGCCGTGGACCGCCTGCACATCGCCCAGCGCCTGTCGGCCCAGCGCCCGGCCGCGCGCAACGGCAGCCCGCTTTCGCCGCTGCAGTTGTGCCTCCAGGTGAACATCAGCGGCGAGGGCAGCAAGAGCGGCGTTGCGCCCGAAGCCGTGGCCGAACTGGCCCATGCCGTGGCGATCTTGCCGCATTTGCGCCTGCGCGGGTTGATGTGCATTCCGGCCCCAGTCGAGGGGCTGCAGGCGCAACGTGCGCCTTTCGCCCAGTTGCGACGGCTGCTGGCTGAACTCAACCGGCAAGGTCTCGCACTCGACACGCTCTCCATGGGCATGAGTGCCGACCTCGAAGCCGCCGTGCTCGAAGGCGCAACCCTGGTGCGCGTGGGCACGGCCTTGTTCGGGGCGCGCGTTGCGCGGCAAGCGGCGCAGCAGGTCTGAACCCGCGACCCGCCCCAGCGGCGCGGCTCAAGAAGTTCACAACTCGAAACCATGCACCCCAGCATCGTGGTCTACGCTGAACGGCCCGAGAACTTGCAGGATCCTGCCATGTCACGTCGCTTCCAAACCCCGTCCCGGCGCCGGGTCGCGGGTCTTCCCCTGATCGTTGCCGCCCTGGGGTCGTCCCATGCCCAAGCGTTCAGCCTCAAGCCCGGACTGTGGGACTACAGCGTGCAAAGCTCGACCAACGGCGCTCCGCCGGTCGATTTGTCGCACATGATGCAAAACGCCTCCCCGGCGATCAAGGCCGAAATCGAGGCGCAGATGAAGGCGCGCGGCATGGCGATGGACCTGGGCAACCAGACCCTGCGTCTGTGCCTGAGCCCCGGGTTCGTCGCGGCCAAGCGCCCGCCGCTGTACCTGGGCGGGCAATGCAAGGTGCACTGGAGCCAGCCCACGCAGGGCAACTGGGATTTCAGCTACGCCTGCACCCAACCCACCTCCAGCGGCAAGGGTCGCGTCGCGCTCGCCAGTCCGACGGCGTACAAGACCCAGTTCACCGCCGTCACCCCGCAAGGCACTGTCTCCGCACCTCCGAGGCGCATTGGGTGAGCAGCGACTGTGGCAGCGTGCCGCCGCTGCAGCCCGTGCCGTAAGTCGCGCCATGCGCGCCGGCCGTTCCCATGCCCGGCGCACGCAGCGCCCCGAGCCCATTCAGCGCGTTCAGCGCAAGAACCTGCGCAGGTCGATGTCGAGTCCGCCCAGTTGGCGCAGGCGCGTTGCGGTTTGCGCAGCGTCCGCGGCGTCGAGCGCCGCCAGCGTGTCGATCAGCCGCGCCCAGGTTCCAGGCTGCTGGGGCAGGACATCGCAATACAGCAGCAGGTCGCCGCGCTGCACGGCCAGCACCGGAAAGTTGTCCACTTCGCCATCGCCCAGGGCCTCGGCTGCGTCCTCCACGTCGATCCAGACGAAGCGCGCTTGCGGATAGCGCGTGGCCAGGGCCTCGAAGCCCGGCCGCCATTCCCGGCATACCCCGCACCACTGCGCGCATAGACAGGCGACGATCAAGGATTCCATGGGTGCCCCGGGTGCAGACGGACAAGTGGTGGGCTGGAGGCTCGGCGCAAGTATGCACCGAGGCCCTTCGCGCGGAAAAAATAATGGCCTCGGGAGGCATGGCGCAAGTATGCGCCATGGCCCTTCGCGCGCGGCGCTCAGCGCAGCGGTTTGAAGCGCAGCCGGTGCGGGCGGGCGCCTTCCTCGCCCAGGCGCTTCTTCTTGTCGGCCTCGTATTCCTGGTAGTTGCCGGAGAAGAAATTCCATTGCGAATCGCCCTCGGCCGCAAGGATGTGGGTGGCGATGCGGTCGAGGAACCAGCGGTCGTGGCTGATGACCATGATGCTGCCGGCGAACTCCAGCAGCGCGTCTTCCAGCGCGCGCAGGGTTTCCACGTCGAGGTCGTTGCTCGGCTCGTCGAGCAGCAGCATATTGCCGCCCGACAGCAGGGTCTTGGCCAGGTGCAGGCGTCCGCGCTCGCCGCCGGAGAGCTGTCCCACCAGCTTTTGCTGGTCGCCGCCCTTGAAGTTGAAGCGGCCCAGATAGGCGCGGCTGGCCATCTCGAACTTGCCCACGGTGATGATGTCGTGCCCGCCGCTCACGGCTTCCCACACGGTCTTGTCGTCGGGCAGCGCGTCGCGGCTCTGGTCGACATAGGCCTGGCGCACCGTGGGGCCGATGACGACCGTGCCCGAGTCCGGCTGCTCGCGCCCGCTGAGCATGCGAAACAGCGTGGACTTGCCCGCGCCGTTCGGCCCGATGACGCCGACGATGGCGCCCGGCGGCACCGAGAAGCTGAGCTTGTCGATCAGCAGCCGGTCGCCGTAGCTCTTGCTCACCTCGTGGAACTCCACCACCTGGTTGCCCAGGCGCTCGGCGAAGGGAATGAAAATCTCGTTGGTCTCGTTGCGCTTCTGGTATTCCTGGCTCGACAGTTCCTCGAAGCGCGCCATGCGCGCCTTGCTCTTGGCCTGGCGCCCCTTGGGGTTCTGCCGCACCCACTCCAACTCCTGCTTCATGGCCCTCATGTGCGCGTCCACCGCGCGCGACTCCTGCTCCAGCCGCGCCTCCTTCTGCTCCAGCCAGGTGCTGTAGTTGCCCTTCCATGGAATGCCGTGGCCGCGGTCGAGTTCCAGGATCCACTCCGCGGCGTTGTCGAGGAAGTAGCGGTCGTGGGTCACGGCCACCACGGTGCCGGGGAAGCGGTGCAGGAACTGCTCCAGCCAGTCCACGCTCTCGGCGTCGAGGTGGTTGGTGGGCTCGTCGAGCAGCAGCATGTCGGGCTTGGACAGCAGCAGCCGGCACAACGCCACGCGGCGCTTTTCGCCGCCGGACAAGTCGCCCACGCGCGCGTCCCAGGGCGGCAGGCGCAGTGCGTCGGCGGCAATTTCCAGTTGCAGGTCGGTGTTGCTGCCCTCGCCGGTGGCGATGATGGCCTCCAGCTGGGCCTGCTCCTCGGCCAGCTTGTCGAAGTCGGCATCCGGCTCGGCGTAAGCGGCGTAGACCTCGTCCAGCCGCTTCTTGGCCGCCAGCACGCCGCCCAGCCCGGCCTCCACCGCTTCGCGCACGGTCTGGTCGGGGTCGAGTTGCGGCTCCTGCGGCAGATAGCCCATGCGAATGCCGGGCATGGCGACGGCCTCGCCTTCGATGTCCTTGTCCACCCCGGCCATGATCTTCAGCACGGTGGACTTGCCCGAGCCATTCACCCCCAGCACGCCAATCTTGGCGCCGGGGAAAAAGCTCAGGGAAATGTCTTTGAGAATGTGTCGCTTCGGCGGAACGATCTTGCCGACGCGGTTCATCGTGAACACATATTGCGCCATGGTTTTCGCGGTCTGGGGTTGTCTTGCAGCCGGGGCCCGAATGGGCTGCGGCATCGGCATTCAGCTTAGCGGACTGGGCGAGGGCGGCATCCGGACCGCTCGCAATCAGCCTTCGGTATCACGCGCTGCCAATCTGCCTGTTGAATCGGCAGCCCAATCCGCTGGCTCGTCAGCCAGTGCCCTCAGCCCCCCCCGGCGCCGGACGTTTGCCTCACTGCTTTTGGCCCTTCACCGCATGCCAGGCCGCCACACCGCCAGCCTCCGCCGCATGGCCCACGGCCAGGCCGACGTGCTTGGCTTCATGGCCCACCGCCAGCCCCACTTTCTTGCCTTCCTTGCCAACGTCACGCACAACCGTGCCGACGGTCGTGCCCACTTTTTTCGCCCCTTGCGTCAGGCTGCTGTCGCTCGCCTGGGCTGGCAAATTGCCCAGCGCCACAAGCGCAATGAGGCTGGCGCAAAGCTGGGCTGCATACGTTTTTTTCGATCGAGATTGCATCTGGATTCTCCTGGTTCGTGGTGCTTGCTTCCGGGATGATTTCCGCCAGAACAAGCATAAGGCAACACTGAACAAGTCCCTCGTGTGCATCGCATCCCCGCCTCGGGCGGTCTGCGGCGTTGCAAATCCGCGCCATAGCTTGGGCTATGGCTGTGGTTTGCGCCTTGCATCCCATCCCGATGCAAGGCGCGCTGCATCACGGGAACCTATTCAGCATCGCCATAAGCGCAACGGCGCGCCGACATCGCAAGGTCGAGCACGAAAAAAGAAGCGGACCGAGGCCCGCTGGAAGTGCTGCTCGCTTGCTTGAGGAACACCCCGGAGCGTGAGCCCCGGGGCGGGTGAAGGCGGCGGCCCGTTACCGCCGCCAAATGGTCGCAGCTCAGGGAGTGAAAGCTGCGGCCAGATGGGGTTTGTGCGCGGAGGCTCGGCGCTTGCAGGCGCCGAGGCCCTGAGCTGCGCGCGCACGCTGGTCGTTGGCCGGAGGCAGCGGGCTTGCAAGCCCCAGACCGTTCGTGCGGCGCGCCGCAGTGCGCAGGCACTGCGTCTGGTCCGCTTTTAGCCCATTTCCACCGGGACGAAGATGCGGTTGTTGCCACGCTGGATGAGGAGCGCCACGGTTTTGCCGGCTTTCTTCAGGATGGTGCGAACCTGGTCGATGCTGTCCACCGGCTTGCCGTCCACGGCCAGCAGGATGTCGCCGGATTGCACGCCAGCTTGTTCGGCCGGGCCCGTGACGTTCTCCACCAGCAGGCCGTGGTGCACATCGGCCTGCTGCTCTTCGGTCGGCTTGAGCGGCCGCACTTCCAGGCCGAGGCCATGGCCGCCTTCGGTGCTGCCGCCGGCATCGGCCACCAGGGTGTTGCCGCTGAAGCTGCCCAGGGTGGCGGTGATGGTGGATTCGCGATGGTTGCTCCAGACGCCGAGCTTGACGGGCTGGCCCGGCCGCATCAGACCGATCATCATCGGCAGATCAGCCGAGTCGTTCACCGGTTCGCTGTTGACGCTCAGGATGATGTCGCCCGCCTTCAGGCCGGCCTTGGCCGCCGGGCTGCCCTTGGCCACATTGGCCACCAGCGCGCCGCGTGGCGTTTGCAGGCCGAAGGAGTTGGCCAGTTGCTGCGACACGGTTTGCACCGCGATGCCGAGCTTGGCGTGTTCCACATGGCCGCTCTGGATGATCTCCTTGGCCACCGTCACGGCCACGTTGATCGGGATGGCGAAGGACAGGCCCTCGAACGCGCCGGTCTGGGTGAAGATCTGCGAGTTGATGCCGACCACCTCGCCCTTGGTGTTGAACAGCGGGCCGCCGGAGTTGCCGGGGTTCACGGCCACGTCGGTTTGAATGAAGGGCACCATGTCGTCGTCGGGCAGCGAGCGGCTCTTGGCGCTGACGATGCCCGAGGTCACGGTGTTGTAGAAGCCGTAGGGCGAGCCGATGGCCAGCACCCAGTCACCGGGTTCCAGGTTGGCCGGGTTGCCCACGCGGATCGTGGGCAGATTGGTGGCGGGAATCTTCACCACGGCGATGTCGGTCTTGGTGTCATAGCCCAACACCTTGGCCTTGTAGCTGCGGTGGTCGGTGAGCGTGACCATCACCGACTTGGCGCCTTTCACGACGTGGGCATTGGTGAGGATGAGCCCGTCGGAGCTGATGATGAAGCCCGAGCCCAAGCCTTCGGTCGGCACCTCGCGCGGCTGCTGGTTCTGGAACTGCTGGAAGAACTGGAAAAAGGGCGAGTTGCGCAGTTGCGGCGGCACCTGCGACATGTCGGGTGCGTCGGTGCTCTTGGTTTCGCCGCGCACATTGATGTGCACCACCGTGGCGCCGAATTGCTTGACGATGGCGGCGAAGTTCGGCCCGCCCACGGCAGCGGTCTGCATCGGCGCGCCCGGCGGGTTGTTGAACAGGGGCACCGTCTTGTTGTTGAGTTCCACATGGGCTGGAATGCCGGCATAGCTCACCTGGTAGGCCATGAAACCGCTGCCCCCGATGATGCCGGCGGCAGCCAGGGCTGCCCACAGTTTTCTGGATTTCATGATGCACCTCCGTGAAGAAATCCGATGGAATCGAAATTGCGCTGAGGTGAATGATCCATGCATGAACTTAGGTCTGTCTTAAGTAGTGATGGGTAGTGATGGGTGGGCGCAGGAGCAGGAAGCGCCGCTTGGGTTGCGACACATTTGCTGACATTTGCGCGTTCAGCACTGTCGCCATCGCGGACGGCGACTCCGTTATCGCCGGCACTGCATGCAGCATCGTTCGTTTCTATCTCATGTGAAAACGCAGGGCCGCCCCGAGTTTTCTCATCCCCTTCTGGGGGGGGAGTCCGCTTGCGGACAACTGGGGCGCTCACAACCGGAACTCAGACCATGAACACCAGAATCACCTCGCTGCACAAAACCTTGCTCGGCGCATTCGCTCTGGGCACCCTGCTCGTTGCCACATCGGCACAGGCGGAAACCCACTGGGAGCACGTGCATCCGCGGCGCGACCAAGTCCTCGACCGCACCCAGCACCTCAATCGCCGCATCGTGCACGAACGCCGCGAAGGCGAACTGACCGCGGCGCAGGCCCATGACCTGCATGCCCAGGTGCGGCAAACCCACTTGGAGCAGCGCGCGATGGCGCAGACCAATGGCGGCTACATCACCAGGGTGCAACAAGCGGGTCTGAACCAGCAGCAAAACGCCATCAGCCGGAAGATCGGGCCATGAGCCCCGCGCCCGGCCGCCCGAAGCGGGGCGAACCCCTCTCGGAGGGGACGCGCGCAGCGCGAGGGGAGCCCAGCATGAGCCCCGCGCCCGGCCGCCCGAAGCGGGGCGAACCCCTCTCGGAGGGGACGCGCGCAGCGCGAGGGGAGCCCAGCATGAGCCCCGCGCCGGCTTCGCGCGCCTGGGCACGGCGCCTGCGCCTGGGTTTGCTGGGGCTCACGGCCGCTGCGGCGTTGAGCGGCTGTTATGTGGCGCCGCTGGCGCCTCCCGGGCCGCCCGTCGCCGTGGTGGTGCGCCCGGCCCCGCATGGCTGCTGGCACCCTGGCTGGTGGGGCCCGTGGGGCTGGCATCCGGGGCATTGGGGCCTGTGCCGCTGAAGCCGGCGGCAACAGCCATGCGCCATCCAATCAACCAACCATCATGCGGGCCGCACGCGGCCTGCCGAAGGAGCCTTCATGCGCCTCATCCTGCTCGCCGCGCTGCTTGCGGCCAGTCTCTCGGGCTGCATCGTCGTGCCGCCCCGCGCCGGCGTCTACATCCAGCCTTATGGCATGATTCAAGGCGGCTGGTATCACCGTTGGGGTGATGACGACGAACGGCGTTGATCAGCGCAATGCCATTTGCTCGTGGCCGGCGTCGTGGGTTATGTTGGCGCTGTTCCAACCGCATTGCGCGACGAGGCCCTGCATGAATTCACGCTCATTCGCTCCAAGCCTGGCTCGGCGTCTGCCGGGTCTGCGGCGACATTTTCCCGCCGTGGCGTTGTGCGCGGCTTGCCTGGCGGCAGCGCCACTCGCGCTGGCGCAGACGCCGTTGGCCACCTGCGGCGCCCAGCCTGCCGGTGTGGTGCAACTCGAAGCCACAGCGCATGCCGACGTCACGCCCGACCGCGCCGTGGCCGTGCTCGCCGCCGTGCGCCAGGGCAGCGATGTCGCCACCCTCAATGCCGAAGTCGCCAAGCTGCTCGACAGCGCGGTGAAAGCGGCGCGCGCCACGCCCGGCGTGCAGGTGCAGACCGGCAGCTTCCAGACCCAGCCACGCTACAAGGCGGTGGCCGGCCAGAGCCAGCAGGACGGCTGGAGCGTGCGTGCCCAGATCATTCTCAAGTCGGTGGATTTCGCCGCCGTCGGCCGCCTTGCCGGGCAGCTTGCGCAGAGCCTGCAGGTGGAAAGCACCGGCACCGAAATCTCGCCCGAACTGCAGGCGCACGAATTGACCAAGCTCACTCAAATGGCCATCGCCCAATACCGCACCCAGGCACAGGCCGCGGCGCATGATTTCGGCTACGCCGGCTATACGCTGCGCGAGGTGAACATCGGCAGCCTGCAGGGCGCCTCGCCGGCGCCGAGGCCCATGTTCCGCGCCATGGCCGCGGTGCCCATGGGCGAGCAGGCGGTTCCGATCGAGGCCGGGGTGCAGGCCCTGGGCGTGACCGTGTCCGGTTCGGTGCAGTTGCAGCGCTGAGGCCGTGCATGGACGGCGCCGGCCTCCCCACACACTGCGCAGGATAGGTCTCCATCATGTGCGAGTTGTTCGCCGTCAGCAGCGCCCACCCGGCTCGCGTGCGCCTGCGCTTCGCCGAGTTCGCCACCCATGGTGCCCCGGTGCGGGGCGGCAATCCCGACGGCTGGGGCGCGGCGTATTTCGACGGCCCCGAGGCGCATGTGCTGCGCGAGCCGCTGCCTGCGGTGCGAAGCGCCTTCGCGCGCGTGCTGGAAGACCACGATTTCCACAGCACCCTGGTGCTCGCCCATGTGCGCCGCGCCTCGCGCGGGCCGGTGGCACTGGCCAACACCCAGCCGTTCTCGCGCGAGCTGGCCGGTCATCGGCATGTGTTCGCGCACAACGGCGATCTGCCCGACATCCAGTCGCGCTGGCCGCTCGAGTCGGGTGGCTTGCAAGCTTGTTGGCAACCGATCGGCCAGACCGATTCCGAGCATGTGTTCTGCCAGCTGCTGCGCCAGCTCGCGCCGCTGTGGCGCGCAGCGGACGGCGTGCCCGGCGTGGCGGCTCGGCTGGACGTGGTGACGGCATTCGCCGCGCGGCTGCGCCCCATCGGCCCGGCCAATTTTCTCTACAGCGACGGCGACGTGCTGTTCGCCCACTCTCACCGCCGCCATCAGGCCGATGGCAGCATCCGTCCGCCGGGCTTGCATCTGCTGCGTCGCCGTGCGGCGGGTGTGCAACTGCATGAGGCCCGTGGCTTGCAAGTGCGCACCCGTCACCACGAAGTTCACGCCTTGGCGATGCTGGCCAGCGTGCCGTTGGGCGTGGGCCATTGGCAGCCTCTGGCCGAAGGCCGGGTGGTGGCCCTGCGCGCCGGCGAGGTCATCGCCAGCACGGGTGAGGCGCCGGTCTGAGGGAGCGCCCCCAGACCTGCCGCTTTGCGTCAGGCCCCCCGAGGGGGCAAGGAAACTTGGGAGCGGCCCGGCGTTTTCTTGAGAGAGCCCCCAGACCTGCCGCTTCGCGTCAGGCTTCCCGAGGAGGATGAGAAAACTTGGGGCTGAGTACCGCGGCTCCGAGCCTGCCAGTGCAGGCTTGGACGGCACGAAGGCCAGCCGACTCAGGCGGCTGGCGGCCCGGCGTTTTCTCATGAGGTTGCTGAGTTGACGACCTTGCCGACCCGGCGCGCTTCGGCCGGTTTGACGCCTCCCCTGCCGTGAACCGGCCCCAGCACCAGGCTTGACCGTACGCAAGTCAATTGGATCGGGCATGTCGGACAATGCCACGTCCCGTGACCCAGTCGGGTTACAGCTCCCCCGCACATTCCGCTTCTCGCTTGTCCATGGCCCGTCGCCTCGTCTGGTTCGTTCTCGCCGTCATCGCGCTGGTACTGGCGGGCATCTGGTTGCTCGACTGGTGGCGCGGGCCGCTGGTGGCGGCTTACCGCGTCGAGCGCCGGCCGCTGCTGCAGGACGTGGTGGCCACCGGACGCATCATCACCCCCTCACGCATCAACATCGCCAGCGAAATCACCGGCGTGGTGATCAAGCGCCTGGTCGATCGTGGCGACATCGTCCAGCCCGGCCAGGTGCTGCTGGAATTGCGCAGCGATCAGTCCCGCGCGCAGCGCGCGCAGGCCCAGGCGGCGCTGCAGCAACTGCTCACGCAAACCCGGCCGCAGGCGCAAGCCGCCCTGGTGAATGCCGAGTCGGCGCTGAAGCTGGCGCGCAGCGAGGAAGCGCGTGCCCGCGTTCAGGTGCAGCAGGGCGCCTTGTCGCAGCAGGCGTTGGAGCAGGCCGAGCAGACGCAGGCCGCTGCCGCGGCCCAGGTGCGCAGCGCCCGCGCTGGTTGGGACGCGGTGCGCCCCGGCGGCGCAGCCGAATCGCAACTGCACGCTGCACTCGCCGCCGCCGAGGCGGTGCAGGCGCGCAGCTTCATCCGCGCCGAGGTGGCCGGCGAGGTGCTCACCCGCAGTGTGGAGGCGGGCGATACCATCACGCCCGGCCAGGTGTTGTTCACCGTGGCGCGCGCCGGCAGCACGCAAGTGTCGTTGCCGGTGGATGAGCAGAACCTCGAACATCTGGCGCTCGGCCAGGCCGCGCAATGCCTCACCGACGCTTACCCGAATCGCAGTTTCGCCGCGCGGCTCAGCTTCATCGCCCCGGCGGTGGACACCACCAGCGGCACCATCGAACTGCGCCTCACCGTGGCGCAGCCGCCCGTCTGGCTGCGGCAGGACATGACCACTTCGTGCGACATCACCACCGGCCAGCGCGCCGATGCGCTGGTGGTGCCGAACGACGCGCTGCGTGCCCAGCGGGGCGAGCACGCCCAGGTGCTGGTGCTGCGCGCGGGCCATGCGCGGGCGCAGAACGTGACGCTCGGCCTGCAGGGCCTGGTGGCGAGCGAGGTGCGCTCGGGCCTGAGCGCAGGCGAGGTGGTGATCGACGACCCCAAGGTGCAGCCCGGCCAGCGTGTGCGCGCGGCCTTGCAGGGCGTGCCGGCCGCCGGTGGCGGCAGTTCCGCCGGCGGCCGCAGCGAAGTGGCCGGCGCGCCGCGCTGAGCGCCCGGCCAAGCCCACGCAGAGCCAGCAGAGCACGCAGCCGATGGGACTGTCCTGGCGCATCGCCTACAACTTCCTGCGCGACGGGCGGGCGCAGACCCTGCTCATCATCGTCGGCGTGGCGGTGGGGGCGGCGGTCATCGTGTTCATCACCGCGCTGGTGGACGGGCTGCAGGGCAATATCGTGCAGCGCACCCTCGGCACACAGGCGCATATCGTCGTCAGCAGCCCGGACCTGCTGCCGCTGGCCCAGGCGGTGCCGCCCGGCACGGTCGATTTGCGCAGCACCGATGCCCGCCCCCAGCGCCTGCGCTCGATCAACAACTGGCCGGGCGTGCTCGACGTGCTGCAGCAGCTCGACGGCGTGACTGCGGCCTCGCCGGTGGTCACCGGTCCGGCGTTCGCCCAGCGCGGCGCCGCGGTGCGTGCGGTGGCCGTCATCGGCATCGTGCCGCAGCGCTATGTGCAGGTCATTCCGGTGAACCAGGACATGGTGCAGGGGCGCTTCAACGTCGGCGCCAGCCAGATTCTCATCGGCAACCGGCTGGCGCAGGACCTCGGCCTGCGCGTGGGCGACAAGCTGCGGGTGCAGGGCGCATCCGGGGGCTCGCAGGTGTTCGACGTCGCCGGGGTGTTCTCGCTCGGCGTGCGCGACCTCGACCAGCGCTACGTCTACATGGGGCTCAAGCCGGCGCAGGCGCTGCTGGGCCTGCCCGGCGGCGTCACCGAGATCGACCTCACCGTGCGCGACATCTTCCGCGCCGAGGCCATCGCCGCGCGCATCAACCGTCTCACCGGGCTGAAGTCGGAGAGCTGGATGACGACCAACGGCCAGTTGCTCAATGCGTTGAAGTCGCAGTCGCTCTCCAGCGCGTTGATCCGTTTTTTCGTCGCGCTCTCGGTGGCCTTCGGTATCGCCAGCGTGCTGGCGGTGAGCGTGGTGCAGCGCACGCGTGAAATCGGCATCCTGCGCGCCATGGGCGCCACGCGCCAGCGCATCCTGGCCGTGTTCCTGTACGAAGGCGCTGCGGTCGGCTTCGCCGGCTCGGTGCTGGGCGCCGCGGCGGGTGCCGGCATGGTGTGGGTCTTCAACACCTACGGTCCGGCCTTGTTCTATGTGCCCGTGGCCTTCTCGTTGGTGATCGAGGCCGTGGTCGTGGCCACGCTCGCCGGCATCGCCGCAGCGGCCTTGCCGGCGATGCGCGCAGCCGGGCTCGATCCCGTGGTGGCGATCCGCTATGTCTGAACCCGCGCCAAGCAGCCTGGCGCCCAGCGGCGCCATCCCGGTGTTGCGCTTGGAGGGGCTGCGCAAGTCCTACCAGGTGGGCACGCCGCTGGAAATCGAGGTCCTGCATGGCGTCGGCTTCACGCTGCAGCGTGGCGAGTTTGCCGCCCTGGTCGGGCCTTCGGGCTCGGGCAAGACCACCCTGCTCAATCTCATCGGCCTGCTCGACGCCCCCACCGGCGGCGAACTGTTCCTGCAGGGCACGCCCACCCGCATGCTGGAGGACGCCGAGCGCACCGCGCTGCGCGGCCGCGCGATTGGCTTCGTGTTCCAGTTTCACCATTTGATCCAGGCCTTTCCGGTGTTGGACAACGTGCTCATGCCGGCACTGGTGCAGGGCGCGCGCCGCAGCCGCGAACTGGAAGCGCAAGGCCTGGCGCTGCTCGACGCCGTGGGCCTGGCGGCGCATGCGCGCAAGCGGCCGAACGAGCTGTCGGGTGGGCAGCAGCAGCGCGTGGCCATTGCCCGCGCCTTGCTCACGCGCCCGCCGCTGGTGCTGGCGGACGAGCCCACTGGCAACCTCGACACCCACAGTGCCGACGATGTGTTCGCGTTGCTGCGCCGCTTCAGCCGCGAGTTCGGCTGCGCCGTGCTCGTCGTCACCCACGACCCGCGCCTGGCGCAGCGCTGCGACCGCATCCTCAACCTGGTGGACGGCATGATCGTGAGCGATCAGCCGGTGGCGCCGGAACTCGCGGTGCAACCCGCGCCGAACTGAAGTTCGGCCGGCACTCGAACCACAGACGCGAGCCAGCGCCCCGGCTGGGGCCGCGGCTCAGGCCGTGGCGCTGCCGCGCAGCCGTTGCGGATCGAGCATGGCGGCGCGCAAGCCCAGCGCCTGCAAATCCGCAGGCAGATCTGCGCGGCGCAGCAAGGCCGCCGCCGCGCGCGCCAGCGCAGGGGCGGTCTGAATGCCGTAGCCGCCCTGGCCCGCGAGCCAGAACAGGCCGGGCACATCCGGGTCGTGGCCGCAGACCGGCTCGCCATCGGCAACGAAGCTGCGCAGCCCCGCCCAGGCGCTGCGCGGGCGACGGATGGACAGCAGGGTGGCTTGTTCGATGGCCCAGATGCCCGTGGCGATGTCCAGCTCCTCCGGCTGCACGTCCTGCGGCGGCATGGGGTCGGCGTTGGCCGGCGAACCGAGCAGGGCGCCGGCGTCGGGCTTGAAGTAAAAGCGCTCGAAGGCGTCGATCACCATCGGCCAGGCGTGGCAGTCCAGGCCCGCGGGCGGATCGAAGATGAACGCGCTGCGGCGCCGGGGCTGCAGGCCGATGGGCTGCGCGCCGGCAAGCTGCCCGACCACGTCGGCCCAGGCGCCGGCGGCGTTCACCACGATGTCAGCGGAGAACAGGCCGGCGCTGCTGCGAACCTGCCAGGCGTCGTCGGCGCGGCTGAGCGCGAGCACTTCGGCGTTGGTGTGGATCCTGGCGCCCGCGTGCCGCGCGCTGCGCAGGAAGCCCTGCAGGATGGCGTCCACATCCATGTCCAGCGCCTGCGGCTCGAACACGCCGCCCGCCAGCCCATCGGGGCGCAGCACCGGGCAGCGCTGCAGGCATTGCGCGGGCGACAGGCGCTGCACGTCCACGCCGCTGGCATGCGTGTCGCGCTCCAGGGCATCCAGCCGGTTTGTCGCGGCCGTCAGGCTGATGTCGTCGTGCGTCCAGGCCACATGCAAGGCGCCTCGCGGCGTGAGCAGTGGATGCTCGGCAAAACCCGTGGGCGGGCTGGTGTAGAACGCGCCACTGCCCAGAGTGAGGGCGCGGATGCCCGGTGGCCCGTAGGACGGCATGTACAGCGCGGCCGAGCGGCCGGTGGCGTGCATGCCGCATTGCGCTTCGCGCTCCAGCAGCGTGACCGTCAAGCCCGGCTGCACGGCCAGCATGCTGGCCAGCGAGGCGCCGGTCATGCCGCCGCCCACCACCAGCACGCGGGTTGCGCGCTCCATGCCGCCGTGCCCTCAGGCGGCCGCTGGCGCCGCGGGTTTCGGCTTGGCTGGCGGTGCTTGCAAATCCGGCAGGAAGGTGGCGAGCAGGCCGATCAGCGGCAGGAAGGCGCACACCTTGTAGACGCCGACGATGCCGATCACATCGGCCAGCTGGCCAAGCGCCGCCGCGCCAATGCCGCCCAGGCCGAAGGCCAGGCCGAAGAACAGGCCCGACACCGCGCCGACCTTGCCCGGCATCAGCTCCTGCGCGTACACCACCATGGCCGGGAAGGCCGAGGCCAGCACGAAGCCGATGATGGCCGTGAGGAAGGCCGAGACTTCCAGGCTGGCATAGGGCAGCGCCAGGGTGAAGGGCGCCACGCCGAGGATGGACGCCCAGATCACGCGCTTGCGGCCGATGCGGTCGCCGATCGGGCCGCCCAGCAGGGTGCCCGCGGCCACCGCGGCGAGGAAGATGAACAGGTGCAGCTGACCGTCTTGCACGCTGATGCCGAAGCGGTGCTGCAGGTAGAAGATGAGGTAGGTGTTGATCGACGCCAGGTAGAAAAACTTGGAGAACACCAGCGCCATGAGCACCGCCATGGTTTTGCGCACCAGCCCTGGCGGATGCGCTTGCGCCTGGCTGGCGGCGGGCTTGCGCTTGCCCGGGCGCATCTGGTGCGCCGACCAGCGGCCGACGAAGGCCAGCACGACCATCGCCAGCAGCGCGGCGGCCGAAAACCAGGCGATGCTGCCTTGCCCGTATGGCATGATGAAAGCTGCCGCCAGCAGCGGCCCGATGGCGGTGCCGGCGTTGCCGCCAACCTGAAAGATGGACTGCGCCAGCCCATGCTGGCCGCCCGAGGCCATGCGCGCCACGCGCGACGATTCCGGGTGGAAGATGGACGAGCCCATGCCGACGCAGGCCGCCGCCATCAGCACATGCGGAAAACTGTCGGCGCGCGACAGCAACAGCAGGCCGACGAAAGTGAAGCCCATGCCGATGGACAGGGAATAGGGATGCGGCTTGCGGTCGGTGTACAGCCCCACCAGCGGCTGCAGGATGGACGCGGTGATCTGGTAGGTGAGGGTGATGAGCCCGATCTGGGCGAAGTTCAGATGCAGGCCGGCCTTGAACAGCGGGTAGATGGCCAGCATCAGCGACTGCATCATGTCGTTGAGCAAATGCGAGAAGCTGATGGCGCCGAGCACGGAGTAGCGCGTGCCCTCGGAGGCACTGGCCGTTGGCGCCAGCGCGGAGGATGGAGTGGACATGACGGGAATGGTTGGCAAGGCGCCAGCGATTGCGGCGCAGAGCGAAACTGTACGCCGGGACGTGCTTTTTTGCTGGGTCTCAAAACGCCGGGCGCCACCCGGGTTCAGCCTGCGGCAGGCTTCGCGCCAGTCGTTTGCGCCTTGGCTTGTGCGCTGGTCTGAACATGGCCACGCGCAGGTGCGGCCATGCCGAAGACCTGGCTGTAGCCGATGAAAATGCCCAGGCCGATGAGCCCGACGGGGAGGATGGCGAGGACGAGAATGAGGAGCTTGTTACCCATGACGCTGGCCCTAGTTGCGGTTCATCATGGGGTCAAGGCAGGGACAAGCCTCGTCACACCTGAAACGCTTTGCCGTTCAGTCACCCACCTCAGCCCGCATGGATGGCGCCATAGCCCAGGCGCAGGCGTTCGAGCGCCGCGTCACGCGGGATGGTGTAGTTTTGCGGCCCGGCGCAGGCAATCTTGCTCGCCCCCATCACATTGCCCAGCTTGCAGGCGTCGGCCAGGCTCCAGCCCTGCTCCAGCGCCCACAGCAGCCCGCTGCGAAAGGCGTCGCCGCAGCCGGTGGGGTCGACCACGGCGCTGGCCTCCAGGCCCGGGACATGCACGCAGGCGCCGTCCTCGAACACCTCGCAGCCCTCGGCGCCCTTGGTGACCACCAGGCCGCGCACGCGGCTGGCCATGTCGTGCAGGCTCAAGCCCGTGCGCTCGACCAGCATGGCGGCTTCGTAGTCGTTCACCGCCACCCAGGCGGCCTGGGCGATGAAGGCGCGCAGCTCGGCGCCGTCGAACATGGGCAGGCCCTGGCCGGGGTCGAAGACGAAGGGCAGGCCGGCGGCGGCCATTTGCGCGGCGTGGTCGAGCATGGCCTGGCGGCCATCGGGAGCGATGATGCCCAGGCGCAGGCTGGCGTCGGCAGGGACCGCCTGTTCATGCGCCTGGCTCATCGCGCCGGGGTGGAAGGCGGTGATCTGGTTGTTGTCGCGGTCGGTGATGATGTGGGCCTGCGCCGTGTGGCTGCCGGCCACCACACGCACATGCCCGCGCGAGATGCCCAGGCGGTCGAGCCGCACCTCGTAGTCCACCCCGTCTTCGCCCAAAGCGGCCAGGATGACGGGCTCGCCGCCCAGCTGCTTCATGCCGTAGGCGATGTTGCCGGCGCAGCCGCCGAACTCGCGCCGCAAGGTTGGCACGAGGAACGCGACGTTGAGCATATGCACCTTGTCGGGCAGGATGTGCTCGGCAAAGCGGCCGGGAAAATCCGTGATGGTGTCGAAGGCGAGCGAACCGCAGATGAGGCTGGACATGGCGAGAAGCGGGCTGGGCGAGCTGGAAAGCCAGCACTTTAGCGGCAGTGCCGCGGTGCACGCTCGCGCGTGCCCGTGGCCTGGTTCTCGCCTGCTCCTGGCACTCGCCGGCTCCTGGTTTGCCCGGCTGCGGCGTCACTGGGTATGCTGAATCCTCCATCGTGCTCCCCGACCCGCTTGCTGCCAGCCCCGCCATGACCACCGCCTCGTCCTCCGCCATCCTCGCCCTCGACCAAGGCACCTCCAGCACCCGCGCCATCGTCTTCGACCGCACCGGGGGTGTCGCCGCCATGGCGCAGCGCGAGTTGCCGCAAAGCTATCCGCAACCCGGCTGGGTGGAGCATGACGCGCGCCGCATCTGGGCCGACCAGCTCGCCACCGCGCGCGAGGCGCTGGCCGCGGCGGGCGCTGGCCGCGTGGCCGCCCTGGGCATCACCAACCAGCGCGAAACCACGGTGCTGTGGGACCGCGCCAGCGGCGAGCCGCTGCACCCGGCCATCGTCTGGCAAGACCGTCGCACCGCCGAGACCTGCGCCGCGCTGCGTGCCCAGGGGCTGGAGGCCGAGGTGCGGGCGCGCACCGGCCTGCTGCTCAATCCCTACTTCTCCGGCACCAAGCTCAAATGGCTGCTCGACCGCATCCCCGGCGCAAGAGCGCGGGCGCAGCGCGGCGAGCTGGCTTTCGGCACCATCGACAGCTGGCTGCTGTGGATGCTCTCCGGCGGCGCTGCGGCCTCCACCCGCGCCCAGGCCGTGCATGCCACCGATGTCAGCAACGCCAGCCGCACCCTGCTGTGGAATATCCACACGCGGCAATGGGACGACACCTTGCTGCGTGCGCTCGACATTCCGCGCGAGCTGCTGCCGCAAGTGCTGCCCTCCAGCCACGTCTACGGCCATACGGCTCCTGGCCTGCTGCCGGTGGCGTTGCCCATCGGCGCGCTGGCCGGCGACCAGCAGGCCGCGCTGTTCGGCCAGGGCTGCGTGCGCCCCGGGCTGGCGAAGAACACCTACGGCACCGGCTGTTTTTTATTGCTGCACACCGGCGGCACGGCACTGGCCAGCGGTAACGGATTGTTGACGACGGCTGCGGCGCAGATCGGCGGCGGGGCGACATCGAACGGCAAGCCCGCGGGCGCTCCGCAATATGCCTTGGAAGGCGGCGTGTTTGTTGGCGGCGCGGTGGTGCAGTGGCTGCGCGACGGCCTCAACGCCATCAGCGCCAGCGCCGAGGTCGAGCGCCTGGCGCAAAGCGTGCCCGACAGCGGCGGCGTCGTGTTCGTGCCCGCCTTCACCGGCCTGGGCGCACCCTACTGGCGGGCCGACGCCACCGGCACCATCACCGGCCTGACGCGGGGCAGCACCGTGGCCCATGTGGCGCGCGCGGCGCTGGAAAGCATCGCCTTCCAAAGCGCCGCCTTGCTGCAGGCCATGAACGCCGACATGCGTGCTGCGGGTACCCGGGAAGCGCCGGATGGCCTTCAGCATCTCGTGACTGAATTGCGCGTGGATGGCGGCGCCAGCGCCAACGACTTGCTGATGCAGTTCCAGGCCGACCTGCTCGGCATCCCGGTGGTGCGCCCGCAAGTGCTGGAAACCACCGCGCTCGGCGCCGCGCTCCTGGCCGGGCTGAGCTGCGGGGTCTACAGCGGATGGGCAGACATCGAGGCGCTGCCGCGCAACAGCCGCCGCTTCCTGCCGAGCTTGTCGGCGTCGCAGGCCGCGGCGCGTCTGCAGGCCTGGGAGCACGCCGTGCGCAAGGCGCTGACGGCTTGAGGCGTTTTTACTGCAACGCTGCCAGTGCAGCGGCGTAGTTCGGCTCCTGGCCGATTTCGGGCACCAGCTCGGAATGCAGCACCTTGTCGTGCTCGTCCAGCACCACCACGGCGCGCGCCGTGACGCCCACCAGCGGGCCGGTGGCGATTTTCACGCCATAGGCCTGCATGAAATCGGGGTTGCGAAAGGTGGACAGGGTGACGACGTTGTTCAACCCTTCGACGCTGCAAAAGCGGCTGGCGCCGAACGGCAGGTCGGCCGAGATCACCAGCACCACGGTGTTGTGCAGCTTGCTCGCATCGGCATTGAAATGCCGGGTCGATTGCGCGCAGGTGGGCGTGTCCAGCGAGGGCACGATGTTCAGCACCTTGCGCTTGCCGGCAAACGCATCCAGCCCGACGTCGGCCAGTTCCTTGTTGGTCAGCTTGAGCGCCGGCGCCTTGCTGCCCGGCTGCGGCAGGTGGCCATCAACCTGGATGTGGGAACCGTGAAGGGTGACTTGAGCCATGATTACTCCTGAGTGCGTGATGTGTCGGGGATGGTGGCCGCATCGTGCGGCCGGCTGGTGGTGGTCTTGCTCATGAAGTTTTCTTTCGATCGCATGGGATCAGGCCGCTACCAGATTGCCGACAGGCGCATGCTTGACCTTTGGCGCGCCGGCTTGGCGAGCCTGCCAGAGGTCATAGGCGCTCTGCTGCTGCAGCCAGACGTCTGCGCGGCCGCCATGCTCGATGCCGAGCCAGCCCTCAAGGCGCAAGGCCATTTCGGGTGAGATCGCCGCGCGGCCGTTGAGCACACGCGACAGAGCAGGGCGCGTCACGCCGAGTTGTGCGGCGGCATCGGTGACGGTCAAGCGCAGCGCCGGCAAGATGTCCTCGCGCAGCGTCAGGCCAGGGTGCGGTGGGTTGTGCATGCTCATGGTCGGTTTCCTCTTGATCAGCCGCGGTGCACGCCCAGCTTCAAGCCAGTGGCCTGCATGACGGCCAGCAGCGTCTTGATGGTCGGGTTGCCCTTCGGTGATAGCGCACGGTAAAGGCTCTCGCGTTGAATGCCGGCGGCCTTGGCCACCTGCGTCATGCCACGGGCCTCGGCCACCCGGCGCAGAGCCGTGAGCAGCGTCTCGCGACCACCGGGCTGGTCGACTTCTTCGAAAGCTGCTTCCAGGTATTCGCTGGCGAAGTCCGGGTCGTCGCGCAGCATCTCGACAATGGCCGCGTCGTGCGGCCGGCTGGTGGTGGTCTTGCTCATGATGCGCTCCTGCTTCGCCAATCTCGCCAATAGTCCCGAGCTGCCGATATGTCCGCCTGCTGGGTGCGCTTGTCGCCGCCGATCAGCAGCAGCACCAGTGACGCACCCGCTTGGGCGTAGTACACGCGGTAGCCAGGCCCCCAGTCGATCCGCAACTCCCACACGCCTTCGCCTACGGGCTTGCAGTCGCCAAAGTTGCCGTTTTCCGCCACACGATCCAATCGCACCACGATGCGCGCGCGGGCATGTCGGTCGGCCAGCTTTGACAGCCATCCGGCGAACGGGTCGAGCCCGTCGGCCGTGACGTAATGCTCAAGCTCGAAACTGGGCATGTGTGAATTATAGGTTACGGATAGACGGGCGCCCCGGGCGAACCGTTCAGCGCTGGTTGCGCGCCGCCTGCCAATCTGCAATCCGAACGATGTGAGCTTTCCTTCGTGGTATAGGCGGCGGTTTATCGCGTTGGTACTCCCGCAACCTACCCCAGACGGCCGAGAAAGCATCCATGCGGCCATCTTCGTCGGTGGCTTCCATCATCTCAATCACTTTGGCGATGTGAATGTCAGGGTGGTGGGCTTTCATGGTTAGATCACCTCGCCAATGTCATTGGCCGAGTTGCCCAGCATGTCGGCGGTTCGACGGAGCACACGCCCTATGGCGTTCATCTGGTCCGTTGTTTCGCTGTGGTCCCAGTGCTCTGCAAGCAGCGCAAGAGCGCTCCACACATTAGCGCGCCCGTCATACAGGACATGCTGCGCTTGAATCAGCGCTTCTTTGAGGTCAACTTCCTGCGTTTCGTTACGATGTTCAACAACCATGATTCACCTCTTTGGTAGGTGGGTTGCGGTGAGGGCGGCTCGGTGTTTACGCACCTTGTCGCCCGCTTTGCCTGAGGCCGTCAGGCGGCGGATTTCGGGGTCAAACACCCCTGTTTTTGCGAATGCAAGATAAGGGTTGTGGCGCTCGTAACTCGGTTCACGCTGCGCCGCGTATCGGGATGATCTCGGCACCTGCTTTCAGCTTGTCCAGGTAGTCGCTCCATTCCTGCATCATCTTGCGTCGGGTGGCGATGAACCTGGTGCGGTTGTAGGCGGTGCCCAGGCTGTCCGGCACGGCATGCGCGAGCTGGTGTTCGATCACGGCAGGCTCATAGCCCAGGCGTTCATGCAGGAACGTGCGCGCTACTGAGCGCCAGCCGTGGCCGGTGAGTTCGGTTTTGGTGTCGATCCCCAGGCGACGATAGGCTGCATTGATTGCTGCATCGCTCATGGGTTGTGTGGGTGTGCGTCCGCCGATGAAAACCCAGCCAGCGGGCAGATGGCCGGTGAGCAAGCGCAGATCAGTCAGCAGCGCCACGGCCTGGTGCGACAAGGGGACTAGATGATCCGTGCCCGTCTTGGACACGATGTAGCGCCATTCCGCAGTCTCCAGGTTCACTTGCTCCCAGCGCATCGTCCGCAACTCCCCAGGACGGCAGAACAGCATCGGCAGCAGCTTGATGGCAGCAGCGACAACCGGGCCACCCTTGAAGGCGTCCAGCGACCGCAGGATGGCACCCACAGCGGCGGGATCATCGGCAGGTGATGCCATGTGCTGAGGAACGTAGGCGGGCAATGCGCCGCGCAGTGCCGGGGTGGGATCGTTGGTAGCTCGGCCCGTGAGGATGGCGTAGCGAATCACCTGCCCGATGTTCTGCTGCGCACGATGCGCGGTTTCCAGAACGCCACGGGCATCAATGCGCCGCAGAACGGCCAGGATGTCGGGCGCGGTGATTTCGGCAACGGGGCGGCGGCCAAGGTAGGGGAAAACGTCGCGCTCCAGGCGGCGGACAACCTTGTCCCGATGGCTGGTGGCCTTGGTGGCCAGGTGGCGCTGTATCCAGTCGCGTGCGACAACCTCGAATGAATCGGCAGCCAGGGCGCAGGCGCGTGCTTTCTCGGCTTGCTTGACGGCTCCGGGATCGCGGCCATCGGCAAGGTGGGCGCGTGCGGCGTCTCGTCGATCGCGGGCGAGCTTCAAGCCGACTTCCGGGTATACCCCCAGCGCCAGCACTTTTTCTACCCCCAGGAAGCGATATTTCAAGCGCCAGTATTTCGAGCCGTTCGGGTGGATCAGCAGGAACAGCCCTTTTTCGTCACTCAGCTTGGCAGGCTTCGGGCCGGGCTTGGCGTTGCGTATGGCGGTGTCTGTCAGGGGCATGGTGGGCTTCCAGGCGGTTTGTACCCCCGTGATTTCGGATATACCCCCGCTTTGTACCCCCAGGTATCCCCGGCTGTCAATGCACCTCTGCGAACGTCTACGGCATGAAAAAAGGCCGCAAAGCTTTGATTTCTCAGAGCTTTACGGCCTTGTACGGATGCTGGCGAACTGGTTGTTGGTGGAGAGGAGGAGGATCGAACTCCCGACCTTCGCATTGCGAACGCGACGCTCTCCCAGCTGAGCTACCCCCCCAACGACATCGAAATCATAGCCGAGCCGCAGCGGGCTTGGGGCGGCGGAACACCCAGCGGGATGGGCTCGAAGCTTCGGGGGCGTAGCGATAGCCTTCGGCGTCGAAGGCCTTGAGGCGCTCGGGGTCGGCGATGCGGTGGGTGATGGCGTAGCGGGCCATGAGGCCGCGGGCGCGCTTGGCGTAGAAGCTGATGACCTTGTGCTGGCCGGCTTCGCTGTCCTGGAACACGGGCTGGATGACGGGCAGGGCGAGGGCCTTGGTGTCCACGGCGCCGAAGTATTCATCGGATGCCAGGTTGATCAGCACCATGTGGGACTGCCCTTCGAGTTGCTCGCGCAGGGTCTTGGCGATGCGGCTGCCCCAGTAGGCGTAGAGGTTCGCGCCCTTGGGGTTGGGCAGCTTGGCGCCCATCTCCAGCCGGTAGGGCTGCATCAGGTCGAGCGGGCGCAGCACGCCGTACAGGCCGCTGAGCAGGGCGATGTGGTCTTGCGCCCATTGCAGGTCTTTGGGCTTGAGGTGTGCAGCATCGAGGCCTTCGTAGACGTCGCCGTTGAAGGCGAGGATGGCGGGGCGGCTGTTGTCGGCGGTGAAGGTCTTGGACCATGCCGCATAGCGGTCGGCGTTGAGCGTGGCGAGCTTGTCGGAAATGCCCATCAGGCTGGCAAGCTCGGCCGGGCTTTGGCGGCGCAGCAGCTTGATCAGCACCGCGGACTGCGGGATGAAACGCGGCAAGGTGACGGGCAGCTCGGGCACCGGGCTGGTGTAGTCCAGCGTCTTGGCGGGGGAGAGGACGATGAGCATGGGTCGTGGGGAACGGCTGGAACAGGCAGCGGGGGCAGGGGGTGATAAGGACGTAGGTCAGGGCGCGGCTACGGGACAGAGATGGGCACCGTTGCGGGCGCGCCATCAGGCAGCGGAAAAATCCTTCAGCAGCGCGTCGCGCGTAGCCGGCGCGATGACTTGCCGCACATCGTAGTCGGGGTGTTCGCAGCCGATGACGATGCTGGGGCTGGCCCGCATCGCGGCGATCATCGCGGGGGCTGCCTTCGTGCGTGGACATGGTTCGTGCCTTGTGTTGTTGGAAACGGTGGTGCCGCGCGGCCTTCTTCCCGGTGTGGATGCGGGCTTGCCGCAGCCCGGCTGGAACGGGCAGGCCAGAATGCGCCACGGCAGCGCGAGGCTGCCGTGGGCGGATGCGAAGCGGTGCTGGGCGACAGGCTCAGTCGCTCAGCGCTTCCAGTGCTCTTTCTGGTAGCGGTTCGCGTGCGAGCGCTCGGCCTTGGCCAGGGTGGAGAGAACCAGTCGGCAATTTCGTCGAAGCCTTCGTCGCGCGCGGTCTCGGCCATGCCGGGGTACATGTCGGTGTACTCGTGGGTTTCACCGGCCACCGCGGCTTTCAGGTTGTCGCGGGTGGGGCCGATGGGCAGGCCGGTGGCGGGGTCGCCCACGGCTTCGAGGAATTCGAGGTGGCCATGGGCGTGGCCGGTTTCACCTTCGGCGATGGAGCGGAACAGCGCCGAGACATCGTTCTGGCCTTCCACGTCGGTCTTGTTGGCGAAGTACAGGTAACGGCGGTTGGCCATGGATTCGCCGGCGAAGGCATCTTTCAAGTTTTGCTCGGTTTTCGAGCCTTTGAGTGATGACATCGTTTTCTCCTAGGGTGCAGAAGCTGGACACGATCTTGCCGCTGCACGCGGCACCCCCGAATTTGGAGTCCGAACAGAACTCTGTCCAATACTATGTTGCTTTGCAATCTTGGTCATGGGACTTCGCTATCTGCGGGCGCAGCGCTGAACGGGTGCCGCCGGCAGGCAGTCTGCCGTGCAATGGCCCCAGGACAAGTTCTATTGATTCGCGCCGATGAAGTTGGAACTTTCACCAGCGTGCAGGCCTCACGGCGCTGCCTACCGGATTCAAAACTTCAAGAGGCGGAGCAATAAGATCAACGGCCGTTCCAGCCTTCGCCCGCCATGACATCCTCCGCAGCCGAATCAGGCCCCGACGCCTCGGCCCCACCCCTGCCGCCGCAGACCCTGGCCTTCATCGGTCTGGGCGCCATGGGCTGGGCCATGTGCGGGCATTTGCTGCGCGCCGGCCATGCCCTGCGCGTGTACGCGCGCGATGCGGCCAAGCGCGAGCGCGCCGCGCGGGCCGGCATGGTCGTGTGTGATTCCCCCGCCGAGGCGGCGCAGGGCGCGGCCTTCGTCTTCAGCAACGTCACCTCCACGGCCGACGTGGAGCAGGTGCTCATCGGGCCCCAGGGTGCCATGCAGGGCGCCCGGCCAGGTGCCGTCTGCATCGACCACAGCACCATCGCCCCGGCCGGGGCACGGCGCATCGGATCAGTGCTGGCCGAGCGGGGCATCGGCTTTCTCGACGCGCCCGTGTCCGGCGGCGAGAAAGGTGCGATCGAGGCCAGCCTGTCCATCATGGTCGGCGGCGATGCGCCCACCTACGCCCGCGCCTTGCCGCTGCTGCGCCTGCTCGGCCGCACCATCACCCATGTCGGCCCGGTGGGCAGTGGGCAGGTGGCGAAGCTGTGCAACCAGATCGTGCAGGTCATCAACATCGAAGGCATCGCCGAGGCCATGCGCTTCGCCCAGGCCGAGGGCGCCGACCTGCAGCGCGTGCTCGCCGCCATCTCCGCCGGCATGGCCGGCAGCCGCATGCTCGACCTGATGGGCCCGAAAATGGCCACGCGCGATTTCGCCGCCGGCATCCAGGCCCGGCTCCACGCCAAGGACTTCGGCCTGGCCGCCGCCGCCGCGCGAGACTCAGGCCTCCATCTCCCGGCCCTGCAGGTGGTGCGGCAGCAACTGGAGCAACTGATGGCGCTGGGCCTGGGGCAGGACGACACCAGCTCGCTGCTGCGGGTGCTGGAGCGCGGTGGCGCCACGGATTGATGCATGGGCGAACATGGCACCACTTAAACCAGGGGGACTGCAGGGCATCGAATTGGCGTCCAATACAGCCAAGCGCCATATCGTGGCTTGGCAACCATGAACAGGCGATTCACAGCTGTCTAGAGACACGACAACAACCCGAGAAAATCATGCACAAACGACTGATTTTGGCTTGCATCATGACGGCCGGTTTGCTGGCCGCATGCGGGGGTGGCGGGGGCGGTACTGGAAGTGGGGGAGGAAGCAATCCGTCAACCTCGCCGAATAGCGCTGCGACATGTACGGGTTCCCAATGCACGAGCTTTAGTGGCGTCGTCAGCGATGGTTCTACGCCCGTACCTAAGGGAACCCCGATCACTGCGACGAACCCAGCAAACGGAGCAACTTGTGCTGGGGCCGTGACCAATGATTCTGCAGGCGACTATGTCATGGCTTTGACGGAGTTGACCACTAATCCACAGTGCGCAAATGTGAGCGGTTTGGTGGTGTCCGCGCTGAACGGCAATGTGAGTACCACGTGTTACGTAGGGCAAACAACAGCTTGCAATGTTTCGCCCAGCACCGCAGCGCAAATCGCGAGCTTTCAGGGAAAATGGTCGGCAAAGTACACGGGTGACGACCAGGGGACTTGCTCGATTCTTGTGGCATCGAACGGGGCTGTACAGCAAGCTTCTTGCATCTCAACGATGACGAACAATCCTTTCACTCTCAGTGGCGTGCTCACACCGAGCAGCACGAATTCCTCTCAGGGAATCTTTGCAGGAACGGCAACCACTGGTGCGACGTACCAAGGCACGTTCGTGCTGAGTAGTGGAGGGGGCGGCTCTGTGAGCAATGGCGTGTGGTCAAACACCACGAGAAGCCCAGCAACCAGCGGGACCTGGAGCGCAACCTTCCCGTAATGTGGCGGTTTTGAGATGGAAAGGCCCGCTTTGTAGCGGGCCTTTCCACATCTGTTGGGCTGAAAAGCAGGTGGAGTAGCTTCCTCGTATATCAAGCCGCCAGCAGCTGCCTCAACACATACGGCAGGATGCCGCCGTGGTGGTAGTAGTCCACCTCGATGGGGGTGTCGATGCGCAGCTTGACCTTCACCTGCTGGTCGGGCTGGCCGGGGCGGTGCACGATCAGGGTGGCGTCCTGTTGCGGCTTGATGCTGTCGCCCAGCAGCACGTCGAAGGTCTCGGTGCCGTCGATGCCCAGGCTCTGCCAGGAGTCGTCGCCCAGGAACTGCAGCGGCAGCACGCCCATGCCGATGAGGTTGGAGCGGTGGATGCGCTCGAAGCTGCGCGCCACCACGGCTTTCACCCCCAGCAACTGCGTGCCCTTGGCGGCCCAGTCGCGGCTGGAGCCGGTGCCGTATTCCTCGCCGGCCAGAATCACGGTGGGCGTGCCTTCGCGGATGTAGCGCATGGCCGCGTCGTAAATGAAGGTCTTTTCGCCGGAGGGCTGGAATACGGTCACGCCGCCTTCCTCGCGCGAGCCGTCGGCCGCGGGCGGAATCATCAGGTTCTTGATGCGCACGTTGGCGAAGGTGCCGCGCATCATCACCTCGTGGTTGCCGCGGCGCGAGCCGTAGGAGTTGAAGTCGGCCTTGATCACGCCATGCTCCTGCAGCCATTTGCCGGCGGGCGAGGTGTCCTTGATCGAGCCGGCCGGGGAGATGTGGTCGGTGGTGATGGAGTCGCCGAACAGCGCCAGCGCCCGCGCGCCTTGCACGCTGGAGGGGGCTGCGGCCGGCGCCATGCCGAAGCCTTTGAAGAACGGCGGCTCGGCGATATAGGTGCTGTCGGGCCAGTTGTAGACCTGCCCGGCGGACTTGGCGATCTGGTTCCACAGCTTGCCGGGCTTCTCGTCCACCAGGGCGTAGTTGGCCTTGTAGGCCTTGGGGTCCAGCGCCACCTTGAGCAGCTTGTCGACCTCGGCCGTGGTCGGCCAGATGTCGCCCAGATACACCGGCTTGCCGCCCTTGCCGGTGCCCACGGGCTCGGTCATCAGGTCGCGGCTCACCGTGCCGGCGATGGCGTAGGCCACCACCAGCGGCGGCGAGGCGAGGAAGTTGGCCTTGATGTTGGGGTGGATGCGCGCCTCGAAGTTGCGGTTGCCCGACAGCACCGCGGCGCACACCAGGTTGTTGGCGGTGATGGCCGCTTCGATGTCGGCGGCAAGTGGCCCGGCGTTGCCGATGCAGGTGGTGCAGCCGTAGCCAGCCAGATAAAAACCCAGCTTTTCGAGGTAGGGCAGCAGGCCGGCGCGCTCCAGATATTCGGTGACCACGCGCGAGCCGGGAGCCAGCGAGGTCTTGATGTGCTTCTTCACCTTCAGGCCGCGTTCCACCGCCTTTTTCGCCAGCAGGCCGGCTGCCAGCAGCACGCTGGGGTTGGAGGTGTTGGTGCAGGAGGTGATGGCGGCGATGAGCACGTCGCCGTGGCCGATGGTCAAGCCCGGCGCGGCCTGCACGCGTGATGGCGCTTTGGTTTGCGCGGCTTCCGCAGTGGAGCGGTTGTCCATCATTTCAACCAGATCGCGCGCGGCGCCGGGCTGAATGGAAGGCGCGTCAGCATAGGTTTGCGCGCCGTCGGCTTGCACGGCGTAACGTGTGCCCAGCTTGCCTGCCGGCTGGTTAAAGCCGCCCTGGTCCATGGGTGCGGAAAACAACGCGGCGTAGGTGGATTTCACCGCGCCGAGTTCGATGCGGTCTTGGGGCCGCTTCGGCCCCGCTAGCGAAGGGGCGACGCTGGACAGGTCGAGCGCGAGCGTGGTGGAGTAGTCGATCTGCCCGGCCTTGGGCACGCCGTAAAGCTTCTGCGCCTTGAAGTAAGCCTCCAGCGCCTCGAGTTCGCTCTTGCTGCGGCCGGTGCCCTTGAAGTAGGCCAGGGTCTTGTCGTCCACCGGGAAAAAGCCCATGGTGGCGCCGTATTCCGGGGCCATATTGGCAATGGTGGCGCGGTCGGGCACGCTCAAGGACTCGGTGCCTTCGCCGAAGAACTCGACGAACTTGCCCACCACCTTGGCCTTGCGCAGCATTTCGGTGACGGTGAGCACCAGGTCGGTGGCGGTGACGCCGCCGCGCAAAGCGCCCTTCAGCTCCACGCCCACCACGTCGGGCGTGAGGAAGTACACCGGCTGGCCGAGCATGCCGGCCTCGGCCTCGATGCCGCCCACGCCCCAGCCGACCACGCCCACGCCGTTGATCATGGTGGTGTGGCTGTCGGTGCCCACCAGGGTGTCGGGGTAGTAGACATCGCCCTTGCCCTTGTGCACGCCGCGCGCCAGGTATTCCAGGTTGATCTGGTGGACGATGCCGAAGCCCGGAGGCACGACGCCGAACGTGTCGAACGCCTGCATGCCCCACTTCATGAACTGGTAGCGCTCGCGGTTGCGCTGGAACTCCAGCTTCATGTTCAGGTCCAGCGACTTGCTGTTGCCGTAATGGTCGATCATGACCGAGTGGTCGACGACGAGATCGACCGGCACCAGCGGCTCGATCGCCTTGGGGCTCTTGCCCATGGCTGCGGCCACGCTGCGCATGGCGGCCAGATCGGCCAGCAGCGGCACGCCGGTGAAGTCTTGCAGCACCACGCGGGCGACGACGAAGGGAATTTCATCGATGCGCTGGGCGCTGGGCTTCCAGTTGGCGAGCTGCTTCACATGCTCGGGCCCGACGCGCTTGCCATCGCAATTGCGCAGCACCGATTCCAGCACGATGCGGACCGACACCGGCAGGCGCGACACGTCCACGCCAAGCTCCTTGCCCAGCGCCGGGATGGAGTAGAACTTGCCCGCCTTGCCGCTGGCGGTCTTGAAGGATTTGAGCGTGCCGGCGAAGGCATGCTTCGGGGCTTTTGCAGCGCTGGGGGGCTTGGTGGTTTTGGTCGCGGTGGCCATGGCGAACTCCGGTGGGGTTTGGTGTGAAGCGGCGGTCTGTGCAGTATGGCGCGAGGTAGGGCAAATCAGGGCAAATCAGGACAAATGAGCGCTCAACAGTTGCGCGATGCGGTTGAGGCCAGTTCAGTCGGGGCAGTACAAGTCCACATAGCTGTGCACCGGCATGGCCGCGAGACGGGCCGTGTCGAGAGACGCGTGCACGATGCGTTCCTGCTGTTTCGCGGCGAAACGGCGCGCCAGATTGGTGCGGAACTTGGCTTCGAGCAGGGGAATGCCGTCGGTGCGGCGGCGCTTGTGGCCGATGGGGTATTCCACCGCGACTTCGGGCAGCACCGTGCCGTCGTTCATCGTCACGGTCAGCGCGTTGGCGATGGAGCGCTTGTCGGGGTCGTGGTAGTCGCGGGTGTATTGCGGGTCTTCGACGCAACGGATCTTGTCGCGCAGGGCGTCGATGCGGGGGTCGGCGGCGACGCTGTCTTCGTAGTCGGACGCGGTGAGCCGGCCGAACAGCAGCGGCACGGCCACCATGTACTGAATGCAATGGTCGCGGTCAGCCGGGTTGTTCAGCGGGCCTTGCTTATCGATGATGCGAATGCAGGCCTCGTGGGTGCGGATGGTGATGGACGCAATGTCCTCGGCGCGCTTGCCCGCGGCCTTGAGTTGCTGGTGCAGGGTCATCGCCGCTTCCACCGCGGTCTGGCTGTGGAATTCGGCGGGGAAGCTGATCTTGAACAGCACGTTTTCCATCACGTAGCTGCCATAGGGGCGCTGGAACTTGAACGGCTGGCCGCGGAAGCTGACGTCGTAAAAGCCCCAGGTCTTGGCGCTGAGGACCGAGGGATAGCCCATCTCACCCGTCTTGGCGATGAGGGCCAGGCGCACGCCGCGGCTGGTGGCGTCGCCCGCGGCCCAGCTCTTGCGGCTGCCGGTGTTGGGGGCATGGCGGTAGGTGCGCAAGGACTGGCCGTCCACCCACGCCAGCGACACGGCGTTGATGATCTCGTCGCGCGACAGGCCCAGCAGGCGCGCCACCACGGCGGTGGTGGCCACCTTGACCAGCACCACGTGGTCGAGGCCCACCTTGTTGAAGCTGTTTTCCAGCGCGATCACGCCCTGGATTTCATGCGCCTGGATCATGCCGTTGAGCACGTCGCGCATGGTGAGCGGCGCCTGGCCCTGCGCCACGGCGTTGCGGCTCAGCCAGTCGGCCACGGCGAGAATGCCGCCGAGGTTGTCGGACGGGTGGCCCCATTCCGCCGCCAGCCAGGTGTCGTTGAAGTCCAGCCAGCGGATCATGGCGCCGATGTTGAACGCCGCTTGGATCGGGTCGAGCTGGTAAGGCGTGCCGGGGACCTTGGCGCCATGCGGCACCACGGTGCCCGGCACCACCGGTCCGAGCAGCTTGGTGCAGGCCGGGTACTCCAGCGCCTCCAGCCCGCAACCCAGGGTGTCGATCAGGCAGAGCCGCGCGGTTTCGAAGGCCACGCCGTCGAAGCGGCTCTGGTCGAGAACATAGTCGGCAATGTCGGCGAGGACCTGATCGGGGGCAGGGCGGATGTTGGAGATGGCGGCGGACATGGAACGGCGTGGATGGACGTGAAGTTACTGGCTGGCGACGATGGGATTGCAGTCGTCGGCCAGGCGGGTCATGTTCTTTTTATCGAAGAGCATGCTTTTGGCGGGAATCTGAATCATCACCAGGCCGGCCCTGGCGTCGTCGAAGTGGTAGGCGCCGGTGGTGGTGGGTTTGCGCGCGAGCAAGTAGTGTCGACCCTTCCAGGTGACGAGGATGGACTGGTCGTTCGTCCCTTCCTGCTGGATGTCCATGAACTCGTGCGAACCGCATTCCATGCGGCCCCACTTCATCTGGTAGATGGGGTTCACGGCCTGCTGCGCGGCTTCGGTGGCCGCGACTTGCTGCGCCTCCGTGGGGGGGGCGTTGCTGCTGCCCAGCAGCGGCTTGGCTTCGGCGGCGGCCACTTCTGCGGCAGCGGTCTTGGGTGAGACTTTGTGCAGCTTGGTGGTTTTGACCACATGGCGCGACACCGGCTTGGCCGCCTTCTTGCCGGGCGTGGCGTTCGGCGTCAGCATCGTGCTTGCCGGCTCGGTGGCCTGGGCTGTGAGCAGGCACGATGCGCCGGCCAGGCAGATGCCGCTTAGCCAGGGTGTGAGGCGGGATACGAACAGTGCGTGGGGCATGATGAAGTCTCCGAATCGCAGAAAAGCCGCGTTCGGCAGACTCAGGGGCGCTGCGCCAGCGGCACGAATGACAGGTCGTCGGGACCAGTGTAATTCGCGCTCGGACGGATGATTTTGTTGTCCACCCGCTGCTCGATGACATGTGCGCTCCAGCCACTGGTGCGGGAAATCACGAATAGCGGCGTGAACATCGCGGTGGGTACGCCCATGAGCGAATAGCTCACGGCGCTGAACCAGTCGAGGTTGGGGAACATGTTCTTTTCGCGCCGCATGACCGCTTCCAGACGCTCGGCAATGGCGAACAGCTTCATGTCGCCAGCGGCCACGCTCAGGCGTTTGGCAACGTTCTTGATGACTTCGTTGCGCGGGTCGGCGATGGTGTAGACCGGGTGGCCGAAGCCGATGACGACTTCCTTGGCCGCCACGCGCCGCACGATGTCGGCCTCGGCCTCGTCGGGGTTGTCGTAGCGGTTCTGGGTGTCGAACGCGGCTTCGTTGGCGCCGCCATGCTTGGGGCCGCGCAGCGCGCCGATGGCGCCGGCGATGCAGGAATGAAAGTCGCTGCCAGTGCCGGCAATGACCCGTGCGGCGAACGTGGAGGCATTGAACTCGTGCTCGGCGTACAGGTTGAGCGAGGTGTGCATCGCCCGCACCCAGGGGTCGGACGCCGGCTTGCCGTGCAAGAGGTGCAGAAAATGGCCGGCGATGGAGTCGTCGTCGGTTTCCACGTCGATGCGCTGGCCGTTGTGGCTGTAGTGGTACCAGAGCAGCAGCATGGAGCCGAGGCTGGCCATCAGCCGGTCGGCCATGTCGCGCGCGCCGGGAATGCCGTGGTCGTCCTTCTCCGGCAGCACGCAACCCAGAGCGGACACACCCGTGCGCATCACGTCCATCGGGTGGCTGGAGGCAGGCAGCGCTTCCAGCACCGCGCGCACCTGCATGGGCACGCCGCGCAAGGCGCGCAGCTTGGTTTTGTAAGCGGCCAGTTCGGCCTTGTTGGGCAGTTTGCCACGCACCAGCAGATGGGCGATTTCCTCGAATTCGCAGACGTCGGCCATGTCGAGAATGTCGTAGCCGCGGTAATGCAGGTCGTTGCCGGTGCGCCCCACGGTGCACAGCGCCGTGTTGCCGGCGACGACGCCGGACAGGGCCACCGATTTCTTCGGCTTGGGTGTCATGGAAGGTGTGGCGGATGCGGCCTGGACTTCGCTCATGCTGGTCTCCTGAGTTGATGGTGGGCTGTGGCTTTGATCTCCCGGCCCGGTCGGGTTCATGCGCCGAGCCGGTTCAGCCTAGCCCTTGCTTTGCTGGAACAAGGCATCCAGCCGGTGTTCATAAGCGTGGTAGCCGATGACGTCGTACAACTCGGCGCGGGTCTGCATCTGGCTCACCACGGCTTGCTGCGTGCCGTCGCGGCGGATGGCGCCGTAGACGGTTTCGGCCGCCTTGTTCATCGCCCGGAAAGCCGACAGCGGGTAGAGCGCCAGGCTGACGCCGGCGCTGCGCAACTCGTCGGTGGTGAACAGCGGCGTGGCGCCGAACTCGGTGATGTTGGCCAGCACCGGCACCTTCACCGCGTCGGCGAAGCGGCGGTACATGGCGAGTTCGGTCATGGCTTCGGGGAAGATCATGTCGGCGCCGGCTTCGACACAGACCACGGCGCGCTCGATCGCCGCGTCCAGTCCTGCCACCGCCAGCGCATCGGTGCGGGCCATGACGACGAAGGCGTCGTCGGTGCGCGCGTCCACCGCGGCTTTGACGCGATCGGCCATTTCCGAGGTGCTGACGATTTCCTTGCCCGGCCGATGGCCGCAACGCTTGGCGCCGACCTGGTCTTCGATATGCATGCCGGCGGCGCCAAACTTGATCAGGCTTCGCACCGTGCGGGCTATGTTGAAGGCGCTGGGCCCAAAGCCCGTGTCCACGTCCACCAGCAGCGGCAACGCGCAGACATCGGTGATGCGGCGCACGTCGGTGAGCACGTCGTCCAGGGTGTTGATGCCCAGGTCCGGCATGCCCAGCGAGCCCGCCGCGACGCCGCCGCCCGACAGATAGATGGCGCGGAACCCGGCGCGCTGCGCCAGCAAGGCATGCTGGGCGCAGGTGGCGCCAACCACCTGCAGCGGGCTTTCTTCGCCCACGGCCTGGCGCAGGCGCTGCCCGGGGCTGGTGGTCTTGTGGTTGCTACTGAGGCTCGGCATGGTGTCTCCCCGACCTGTTGGATGCAAGCTTTACAGCAGATGCTTCACGCCGTCTTTTTCTTCCATCAACTCGCCCAGCGTCTTGTCGATGCAGGTTCGCGAGAAGGCGTCGATGGGCAGCCCTGCCACGCGGGTGTAGCTGCCGGGTGTGCAGGTTACCGGCACACCGAACATGGTGTCTTCGGGAATGCCGTAGGAACCGTCGGACGCAATGCCCATGGTCACCCAGCGTCCATTCGTGCCGAGGAACCAGTCGTGCATGTGGTCGATGGCGGCGTTCGCCGCCGACGCCGCCGAACTCAGGCCGCGCGCCTCGATGATGGCGCCACCGCGCTTGCCCACGGTGGGCAGGAACACATTGCGGTTCCAGTCGTCGTCGGCAATCATGTCCTTCACCGATTGGCCGTCGATGGTGGCGAAGCGGTAGTCGGCATACATGGTGGGCGAGTGGTTGCCCCAGACGCAGAACTTCTCGATGGAGGCCACCGGCTTGCCCAGCTTGGCGGCGATTTGCGACAGGCCGCGGTTATGGTCCAGGCGCAGCATGGCGGTGAAGTTCTGCTTCGGCAGATCGGGGGCCGACTTCATGGCGATGTAGGCATTGGTGTTGGCCGGATTGCCCACCACCAGCACGCGAACGTCGCGCTTGGCCACGACGTTCAGCGCCTTGCCTTGCGCGGTGAAGATCTGCGCATTGGCCGAGAGCAGATCGCGCCGCTCCATGCCCGGGCCGCGCGGACGGGCGCCCACCAGCAGGGCGGCATCGATGTCCTTGAACGCGGTGTTCGGGTCGCCATGCGCCGTCATGCCGGCGAGCAGCGGGAAGGCGCAGTCCTCCAGTTCCATCATCACGCCCTTGAGCGCTTTCTGTGCTTTCTCGTCGGGAATTTCCAGCAGCTGCAGGATCACGGGTTGATCTTTGCCGAGCATTTCGCCCGAGGCGATGCGAAACAGCAGGGCGTAACCGATCTGGCCGGCAGCGCCGGTGACGGCGACGCGCATGGGGGTTTTGGACATGGTGGACTCCGGTGAGGTGCGGAACTGAACTGTTGCGGTCGATGGCCGCAGAGCGTGATGCACTCAAGCCCGGCGCTGACCGTGCTTGATGCTGCTTTCATTAGACAGGCTGATGATGCGGTGCATCAAGAAGTTTAGGCGCCCCGCATGGAGGCGTCAACAAACATCTGTCATATATAAGACATCTATTAGGTCATGGTGGACAAGGCCGTGGCCGTGTGCTGCAATGCAGCGCATGGCCACCCCGACCCATACCGGCAATCTCCCCGCACCAATGGGGACCGCTGGCGTCAGTCCCGTCTTCAGCCCGCTCTACCAGCAGATCAAGGCGCTGCTGACCCGCAGCCTTCAAAGTGGCGAATGGAAGCCGGGCGAACTGATCCCGAGCGAGGCTGAGCTGGCCCTGCGCTTCGGTGTCAGCCAGGGCACGGTGCGCAAGGCGATTGACGAACTCGCTGCCGAAAACCTGCTGCTGCGCCGCCAGGGGCGCGGCACCTTCGTCTCCACCCACCACGAGGAGCAGGTCAAGTTCCGATTCCTGCGCATGGTGCCCGATGGCGAGCCCGACCAAGCCTTGCGCATGCAACGGCAATTTCTCGAATGCCATCGCATGCGCGCGGCAGCCGATGTGGCCCGATTGCTGGCCATCAAGCCTGGGGATATGGTGCTGGAAATTCGCCGCATCCTGCATATCGGCGGCGAGCCCCTGGTCTACGAAGACATCTATTTGCAGGGGGCACCCTTCCGTGGCCTCACCGCCGAGCGTCTGGAGCGTTATGAGGGGCCGCTGTACGCCTTGTTCGAATCCGAGTTCGGCACGCGCATGGTGCGGGCCGAGGAGAAAATTCGCGCCGTGAACGCCGGCCCGCAAGAAGCCGCGCTGCTCAAGGTTCCCGTGGGGCAAGCCTTGCTCTCGGTCGAGCGCCTCGCGTTCAGCTATGGCGATCAACCCGCAGAATTGCGCCGTGGGCTGTACTCCACAGCGCATCATCACTACCGCAACGCGCTGAGTTGAGCCGACAAACAGGAGCAAAAATCCAAGTTTATTGCGGCGCAATAAACTCGTATCACATCAGTAGAGGTCAAACAATCATGCCAACCGTTCACACACGAAAACGACCCGAATTCCGCAATATCCACATCTCCCAGATTGCCAGCTACAGGCTGCCGCTGGCCGGTCTGGTGTCCATCCTGCACCGTGCCAGCGGTGCGGTGATGTTCTTTTTGCTTCCCTTCACGCTCTGGATGCTCGACACCAGCCTGCGCTCCGAGCAAAGCTACGCGCAACTCGCCCAGTTTCTGGGGCTGTGGCCAGTCAAGCTGCTGTTGCTGGTCCTGTTCTGGGCCTTGGCCCACCACCTGGTGGCCGGTGTACGGCACTTGGTGATGGATGCGTTCCAGACCGTGAGCAAGGAGCAGGGGCGCAAGCTGGCGGTGGCCACCTTTGCCGTCTCGTTGCTGGCCACCGCGGTTTTCGCAGTGCATCTGTTTGTGGGGGCATGAAATGAGCACACTGCACGACCGCCCGAAGGCCGGCTCGTCCTCCTTGGGGGAAAGGCGCTTTGCGCCAGGGGGGTTCCAATGAGATCAACGAACTATGGCGCACACCGTCTGGTGGTCGGCGCGCATTATGGGTTTCGCGACTGGCTGGCGCAGCGCGTAACCGCCGTGGTGCTGGCGGTCTACACCCTGGTGCTGCTGGGTTATTTCGTCTGGCCGGGGCCGTTGAACTATGCGCGCTGGCAGGCGCTGTATGCCGCGCAGTGGATGAAGCTGCTGAGCTTCGTCGCCGTGATCGCCTTGACCTACCACGTGTGGGTGGGCGTGCGCGATATCTGGATGGACTACATCAAGTCCGTGTCGCTACGCCTGTCGCTGCAGGTGCTCACCATCGTCTGGCTGGTGGCTTGTGCCGGCTGGGCGGTGCAAGTGTTGTGGAGGGCTTGAGCATGGCGGTCAACAAACGCAAATTCGACGTGGTCATCGTTGGCGCTGGTGGCTCAGGGCTACGCTGCGCGCTGCAGCTCGCGCGCGCCGGACACGATGTGGCGGTGCTGTCCAAGGTGTTCCCCACGCGCTCGCACACCGTGGCGGCGCAGGGCGGCATCAGTGCCTCGCTCGGCAATATGAGTGAAGACCACTGGTACTGGCATATGTTCGACACCGTGAAGGGGTCGGACTATCTCGGCGACCAGGATGCCATCGAGTTCATGTGCCGCGAAGCGCCCAGCGCCGTGTACGAGCTGGAGCACATGGGCATGCCGTTCGACCGCAATCCCGACGGCACCATTTACCAGCGCCCTTTCGGCGGCCACACCGCCAACCTGGGCGAGAAGCCGGTGCAGCGCGCCTGCGCCGCGGCCGACCGCACGGGCCACGCCCTGCTGCACACCCTGTACCAACAGAACGTCGCGGCGCGCACCCACTTTTTCGTCGAGTGGATGGCGCTGGACCTGATCCGCGACGCCGATGGCGACGTGCTCGGCGTGGTGGCGATGGAGATGGAAACCGGCGAGGTCACCATCCTCGAAGCCAAGGCCACGGTGCTGGCCACGGGCGGGGCCGGGCGCATCTTCGCCGCATCCACCAACGCCTACATCAACACCGGCGACGGCTTGGGGATGGCAGCGCGCGCCGGCATCCCGTTGCAGGACATGGAGTTCTGGCAATTCCACCCCACTGGCGTGGCCGGGGCCGGCGTGCTCATCACCGAAGGCGTGCGCGGCGAAGGCGGCATTTTGCTCAACGCCAATGGCGAGCGCTTCATGGAGCGCTACGCCCCGACCTACAAAGACCTGGCGCCGCGCGACTTCGTCTCGCGCTCGATGGACCAGGAGATCAAGGAAGGACGTGGCGCCGGGCCGAACAAGGACTACGTCCTGCTCAAGCTCGACCACCTCGGCGCCGAGACGATACACAAGCGCCTGCCGTCGATTGCCGAAATCGCGCTCAAGTTCGCCAATGTGGACTGCACCAAGGAACCCATTCCCGTGGTGCCCACCATCCATTACCAGATGGGTGGGGTGCCGGCCAATCTTCACAGCCAGGTTCTGACCGTGGGCGCCGACGGCAGTGAGCACATCGTCGGCGGCCTCTACGCCATTGGCGAATGCTCCTGCGTCAGTGTGCACGGCGCCAACCGCCTGGGTACCAACTCCCTGCTCGACCTGGTCGTGTTCGGCCGCGCTGCGGGCAATCACATTGCATCGAGCGAACTGCTCAAGCGCAGCCACAAGCCGCTTCCGGCGGACGCGGCCGATGCGTCGCTGGCGCGTCTGTCGAGGCTGGACGCATCCACCTCGGGCGAGTCCATCCAGGACGTTGCCAACGACATTCGCGCCAGCATGCAAAAGCATTGCGGCGTGTTCCGCACCTCCGAGCTGTTGCGCGAGGGCGTGGGCGCCATCGGCGAGATCGCACAGCGCGCGCAGCACATCCACCTCAAGGACAAATCCAAGGTGTTCAACACCGCGCGCGTCGAGGCGCTGGAGGTGGAAAACCTGATCGAGACGGCCAGGGCCACCATCGTTTCGGCCGAGGCGCGGCAGGAAAGCCGTGGCGCCCATTCGCATCGCGACCACCCCGAGCGTGACGACGCGAACTGGCTCAAGCACACCCTCTGGTTCAGCGAAGGCAACCGCCTGAGCTACCGAGCGGTGCAGATGAAACCCCTGACCGTCGAAACCTTCAAACCCAAGGCGCGCACGTTCTGACGCGCAGCCCGGAGACCACCATGACCCGCAAGATGAAGTTTTCCATCTACCGCTACGACCCGGACAAGGACGCCAAGCCGTATATGCAGGACTACGAGGTCGGGCTGCAGCACAACGACAAGATGCTGCTCGACGCCCTCATGCGCATCAAGGCCGACGTCGACGAGACCGTGGCCTTCCGCCGCTCCTGCCGCGAAGGCGTGTGCGGCTCCGACGGCATGAACATCAACGGCAAGAACGGCCTGAGCTGCACCACCAATCTGCTGACCTTGAAAGAGCCGGTGGTGCTCAAACCCCTGCCGGGACTGCCGGTGATTCGCGACCTGATCGTGGACATGACCCAGTTCTTCAACCAGTACCACTCGATCAAGCCCTACCTCATCAACGACACGCCGCCACCCGAAAAAGAACGGCTGCAAAGCCCCGAGCAGCGCGAAGTGCTCGACGGTCTGTACGAATGTATTTTGTGCGCCAGCTGCTCCACCTCCTGCCCCAGCTTCTGGTGGAACCCGGACAAATTCGTCGGCCCTGCCGGGCTGCTGCAGGCCTACCGCTTCATTGCCGACAGCCGCGATGAAGCCACGAACGAGCGCCTGGACAATCTGGAAGACCCCTACCGCCTGTTCCGCTGCCACACCATCATGAACTGCGTGGACGTCTGCCCCAAGGGGCTCAACCCCACCCGCGCCATCGGCAATATCAAGGATTTGATGGTGCGTCGCGCCGTCTGAGCTTGCAGCCACAGCCCATGCAGCCACAAGCCATGCCCCCCGACGATGCCGCCTTGCGTCGCATCCGTTGGCGTGCGCGGCGGGGTTTGCTGGAAAACGATCTCATCCTCGGCCGGTTTTTCGAGCGTCACGGCGAAACGCTGCAGCCAGCCGACTGGCAAGCCGTGCAAGCGTTGCTCGAGCTCGACGACAACCACCTGCTGGACTTGCTGCTGGGCCATGCCGAACCCTCCCCCGAGCAGCTGCCGCCTGCACAAATGCATGTCTTGCACTGGCTCAGGGCAGCTTGAAACTTGCTTGTATTCTTGACCGCACGCACGAGATTGGGGCGCAACAAGCCTCGACACAGCACCCACTTCCCCCATCCGGAGTTGCACCATGATCCCATCCGACGTCAAAGCCACCCTGTCGTTCTCCGACGGCTCTCCCAGTGTCGAACTGCCCATCCACGAAGGCTCCATCGGCCCGGATGTGATCGACATCCGCAAGCTCTACGCCCAGACCGGCAAGTTCACCTATGACCCCGGCTTCCTCTCCACCGCCTCGTGCAGTTCGGCCATCACCTATATCGACGGCGACAAGGGCGAATTGCTCTACCGCGGCTATCCCATCGAGCAGATCGCGGTGCATTGCGACTACATGGAGACCTGCTACCTCATCCTCTACGGGGAACTGCCCGATGCCGCGCAGAAAAAGGATTTCCTGACCCGCGTCACCCAGCACACCATGGTCAACGAGCAGATGCAGTTCTTTCTGCGCGGTTTCCGTCGGGATGCCCATCCGATGGCAGTGCTCACCGGCCTGGTCGGGGCGATGTCGGCGTTCTACCCCGACTCCATCAACGTCAATGACCCCGAGCAGCGCAATATTTCGGCCATCCGCCTCATTGCCAAAATGCCGACGCTGGTGGCCATGGCCTACAAGTACAACATGGGACAGCCCTATATGTACCCGCAGAACAAGTTGAGCTACGCCGCCAACTTCATGCGCATGATGTGGGCCACGCCCTGCGAGGACTTCGAGCCCAACCCGGTGATCGAGCGCGCGCTCGACCGCATTTTCATTCTCCACGCCGACCACGAGCAGAACGCCTCGACCTCCACGGTGCGGCTGTGCGCCTCGTCGGGGACCAATCCGTTTGCCGCCATCGCCGCTGGCGTGGCCTGCCTGTGGGGCCCGGCGCATGGTGGCGCCAACGAAGCCTGCCTGAACATGCTCGATGACATTCAGGCGCATGGCGGGGTCGCCAAGATCGGCGAGTTCATCGCCAATGTCAAAGACAAGAACTCCTCGGTGCGGCTGATGGGCTTCGGCCACCGCGTGTACAAAAACTACGACCCCCGCGCCAAGCTCATGCGCGAAACCTGCCACGAAGTGCTCGACGCCCTGGGCCTGCACGACGACCCGTTGTTCAAGCTGGCCATGACCCTGGAAAAAATCGCCCTGGAAGACGACTATTTCATCCAGCGCAAGCTCTACCCCAACGTCGACTTCTACTCCGGCATCGTGCAGAAGGCCATCGGCGTGCCGGTCTCGCTGTTCACCGCCAACTTCGCTTTGGCGCGCACGGTGGGCTGGATCGCCCAGCTCAACGAAATGCTGACCGACCCGGAATACAAGATCGGCCGTCCGCGCCAGTTGTTCACCGGCGCCGTCAAGCGCGACGTGGTGCCTCTCGCCCAGCGCGGCTGACACACCGCTGACCTTCCGCCCGCGCTGCCGGGCGGTGGCCCGGGCGGCGCTTGCCTGGGCTTTTTTATACCAGGATCAATCGTCATCTTGTCACAGGATGGCGACGGAAGTAAGGTGTGTGAACACCGACGCTTGCGCACCAGCCTGGGCAGTTTTTGCGCCTTGGACGCCTAGCCTGCCGACACCGAAGAGCCTTGTTGCCGCCCGGCGCGGTGCGAATCCGGCCCACCTAAAATGACAAGGTCTTGAAGGAATCTGGCATGTCACGCACGCTTTACGACAAACTCTGGGATGAACATGTGGTGGACGTCGAGGCCGACGGCACCACGCTGCTCTACATCGATCGCCATCTGGTGCATGAAGTCACCAGCCCGCAGGCCTTCGAGGGGCTGCAACTGGCGCACCGCAAGGTCTGGCGCATCAGTGCCAACCTGGCCGTGTCCGACCACAACGTGCCGACCACCGACCGATCTGCGGGCATCGCCGACCCGATCTCGCGCCTGCAGATCGACACGCTGGACAAGAACTGCGACGCCAACGGCATCACCCAGTTCAAGATGGCCGACCGGCGCCAGGGCATCGTCCACGTCATCGGCCCGGAGCAGGGCGCCACGCTGCCGGGCATGACGGTGGTGTGCGGCGACTCGCACACCAGCACCCATGGCGCTTTCGGCGCACTCGCCTTCGGCATCGGCACCAGCGAGGTCGAGCATGTGCTGGCCACGCAAACCCTGCTGGCGCGCAAGATGAAGAACATGCTGGTGCGGGTGGGCGGCGAGTTGCCGCGCGGCTGCACGGCAAAGGACGTGGCGCTGGCCGTGATCGGCGCCATCGGCACTGCGGGCGGCACCGGCTGCACCATCGAATTCGGCGGCCCGGTGGTACGGCGCTTGAGCATGGAAGGGCGCATGACCTTGTGCAATATGGCCATCGAAGCCGGTGCCCGCGCCGGCCTGGTGGCGGTGGACGACACCACGCTGCGCTACATCAAGGGCCGCCCTTTCGCCCCCAGCGACGTGGAGTGGGCGCAGGCCGAGGCGCACTGGCGCACGCTGCGTTCCGACGCCGACGCGAAGTTCGACGTCACGGTGGACCTCGACGCCAGCCACATTCGCCCGCAAGTCACCTGGGGCACATCGCCCGAGATGGTGGCCGATATCGACGCCCGCGTGCCCGACCCCGACAAGGAGAAAGACCCGGTCAAGCGCTCGGCGATGGAGCGCGCCCTGAAGTACATGGGTCTGGAGCCGAACAAGCCGCTGGCGGATATTTTTGTCGACAAGGTGTTCATCGGCTCGTGCACCAATTCCCGCATCGAAGACCTGCGCGACGCGGCCCGCGTGCTGGCCGGCAAGCGTGTCGCCGCCAACATCAAACTGGCGCTGGCCGTGCCCGGCTCCGGCTTGGTGAAGGCCCAGGCCGAGCGCGAGGGGCTGGACAAGGTGTTCATGGCGGCCGGCTTCGAGTGGCGCGAGCCGGGCTGCTCCATGTGCCTGGCGATGAACGCCGACCGCCTGGAGCCCGGTGAGCGCTGCGCCTCCACCTCGAACCGCAATTTCGAAGGCCGGCAAGGGCAGGGCGGGCGCACCCATCTCGTCAGCCCGGCCATGGCCGCGGCGGCCGCGGTCGCCGGGCATTTCATCGACGTGCGCAAACTCTGAACCCGAACCCTTCCCATGCAAGCCTTCACCATCCATCAGGGTCTGGTCGTGCCCATCGACCGTGAAAACGTCGATACCGACGCCATCATTCCGAAGCAATTCCTCAAGTCCATTCGCCGCACCGGCTTCGGCCCCAACCTGTTCGACGAATGGCGCTATCTCGACCACGGCGAACCCGGGCGAGATCCCGCCACGCGCAAGCCCAACCCGGACTTCGTCCTCAACCAGCCGCGTTACAAGGGGGCCAGCGTCATGCTGGCGCGGCAGAACTTCGGTTGCGGTTCTTCGCGCGAGCACGCGCCCTGGGCCATCGAGCAATATGGCGTGCGCGTCGTCATCGCCCCGAGCTTTGCCGATATTTTTTTCAACAACAGCTTCAAGACCGGGCTGCTGCCCATCGTCTTGCCCGAGCATGAAGTGGCCAAGCTGTTCGACGAGGTTTATGCCTTCGTCGGCTACCAGCTCACCGTGGATTTGCCGCGCCAGCGCGTGATCAAACCCGATGGCACCGAGCTGCCTTTCGACATCACGCCCTTTCGCAAGCATTGCCTGGTCGGCGGGCTGGACGAAATCGGCCTGACCCTGCAAAAAGCCGACAAGATTCGTGCCTTCGAGGCCGAGCGCATCGCGCGCATGCCCTGGCTGGCGCATCGCGTTCTCTGACATCAAACCAAGACACACGCATGAAGATTGCAGTTCTGCCGGGTGACGGCATCGGCCCGGAAATCGTCGCCGAAGCGGTGAAGGTTCTCCAACGCCTGGAGGCCGATCAGGCCGCTGGCTTGCGTTTCGAGCTGGAGTTTGCCGATGTCGGCGGCACCGCCTACACCAACCACGGCCATCCCCTGCCCGAAGCCACGCTGGCGCTGGCGAAGCAGGCCGACGCCGTGCTGTTCGGCGCCGTGGGCGACCCGCGTTTCGATGCCCTGGAGCGCCATCTGCGCCCCGAGCAGGCCATTCTCGGCCTGCGCAAGAACCTCGGCCTGTTCGCCAATCTGCGTCCGGCCATTCTGTATGGCGAACTCGCGGCGGCGTCCAGCCTGAAGCCTGAAGTGGTGGCGGGGCTGGACATTCTCATCGTGCGCGAACTCACGGGCGACATTTATTTCGGCCAGCCGCGTGGCCGCCGCCCGAGCCCGGACGGCGCTTTTGCCGGCGCGCCGGAAGCCTTCGACACCATGCGCTACAGCCGCCCGGAAATCGAGCGCATCGCCCATGTCGCGTTCCAGGCGGCGCGCACGCGCAAGGCGGCCGGCCATGCGGGCAAGGTGACGAGCGTGGACAAGGCCAATGTGCTGGAAACCTTCCAGTTCTGGAAAGACGTGGTGATCGAGGTGCACGCGCAGTATCCCGACATTGCGCTCGAACATATGTATGTGGACAACGCCGCGATGCAACTGGTGAAGGCGCCGAAGAAGTTCGACGTCATCGTCACCGGCAATATGTTTGGCGACATTCTGAGCGACGAAGCCGCCATGCTCACCGGCTCCATCGGCATGCTGCCCTCGGCTTCGCTCGACGCCAACGGCAAGGGGCTGTACGAGCCCTCGCACGGCTCCGCGCCCGACATTGGCGGCAAAGGCGTGGCCAACCCGCTGGCCACCATCCTGAGCGCGGCCATGATGCTGCGCTACTCGCTGCGCCAACCCGAAGCTGCGGCCCGCATCGAGCAGGCCGTGCAGGCCGTGTTGCGCCAGGGCCTGCGCACGGCGGACATCGCCGAGCCAGGCGCGCAGACCGTGGGTACGGCGACAATGGGCGACGCGGTGGTGGCGGCACTCGGCTGAGCCCGTCGCCGTTTTCGGCAGCAACCACAATCAAGAAAGTACGATTCAAGATGGCGAACAAGCGTGCAGGTTTGGTCGGCTGGCGCGGCATGGTGGGTTCGGTGCTGATGCAGCGCATGCGCGACGAGGGCGATTTCGAACACATCGACCCGGTGTTTTTTTCCACCAGCAATGTCGGCGGCAAGGCGCCAGGCTGGACGAAAACCAGCACCCCGCTGCTGGACGCGCACGACCTGGACGCGCTGCGCGCCTGCGACATCATCCTCACCGCCCAGGGCGGCGACTACACCAGCGCGATATTCGACAAATTGCGTGCCAGCGGCTGGACCGGGCACTGGATCGACGCTGCCTCCACCCTGCGCATGCGCGACGACTGCGTCATCATCCTCGACCCGGTCAATCGCACGGTGATCGACACCGCGCTCGAGCGCGGCGGCAAGAACTGGATCGGCGGCAACTGCACCGTGAGCTGCATGCTCATGGGTGTGGGCGCCTTGTTCAAGGCGGGTCTGGTGGAGTGGATGACCAGCATGACCTACCAGGCCGCATCGGGCGGCGGCGCGCAGCATATGCGCGAGCTGCTGACCCAGTTCGGCACGCTCAACGCCGCGGCCCGGCCGCTGCTCGACGACCCGGCCTCGGCCATTCTCGACATCGACCGTGGCGTCATCGCCCAGCAGCGTGCGCTGAGTTCCGCGCAAACCCGCCATTTCGAGGCGCCGCTCGGCGGTAGCCTCATTCCCTGGATCGACAAGGATCTGGGCAACGGCATGTCGCGCGAGGAGTGGAAAGGCGGCGCCGAGACCAACAAGATTCTCGGCCTCGCCGAGGGTCAAGCCATTCCAGTGGACGGCCTGTGCGTGCGCATCGGCGCCATGCGCTGCCACAGCCAGGCCCTCACACTCAAACTCAAGCGCGATGTGCCGTTGGCCGAGATCGAGGCCATGATCGCCGCCGACAACGCCTGGGTGAAGGTCGTGCCGAATACGCGCGACGCCAGCATGCGCGACCTGACGCCCGTAGCCGTCACCGGAACGCTTGGCATTCCCGTTGGCCGGCTGCGCAAGCTGGCCATGGGGCCCGAGTATCTGAGTGCCTTCACGGTCGGCGACCAACTGCTGTGGGGTGCGGCCGAACCCCTGCGGCGCATGCTGCGCATCGTGCTGGACGCCTGAAACGCAACCGGACGCGCGCGGCATCTGCAGACCCCAACGGGTGCCCCGAATATGGCCTGCGCGCGACAGTTCAGGGCCCGCGGCATCTTCACCTATTGGCCGAGCTTGTCAGGCTAACTATCGGATGCTATGTTGATTCGACAATCATTCAATAGCGGCGCGCTGTGAAACAAGCCAATCAAACTAGGGGGTGCAACGTGGCCAAATGGCGTCAAGCAATCGGCTTGGTGTGTCTGGCGGCATTGCCAGGTGCAATTTCGCAGGCCTATGCATTCGGCCTCGGCCATGCGACAGTCAAATCCGCGCTGGGCCAGCCCCTGCGCGCCGACATCGACATCACCCAGATCACCCCTGACGAAGCCTCCTCGCTCAAGGTGGCGGTGGCGCCAGCCTCGGCCTTCCAGTCGCGCAAGTTGAACTACAGCAGCATCCTGCCGGAAGTCACCATCACGCTGGAGCACCGTCCCGATGGGCGGTCCTATTTGCGCCTGAGCAGTTCCCGCCCGGTGCAAGAGCCTTTTGTCGATGTGCTGCTGCGCGCCTACTGGGGGAATGGCGAGCTGACGCGCGACTACACCCTGTTGTTTGACCCACCCAATTTCCAGGAGCCCCAGGCTGCGACCCAGATTGCGCCGCAGGCCGGCCAGCAGATGGCGCCGCCAGCCACGGCCATGCAGCCACCCATGGCACAGCGGGCTCCGACCAACCCGGTTGGCAATGGCTCCTCCACCCCTGCCAAGCCTGTCGCAACGCAGCGGCAGCCCGTTGCGGCCCCCGCCCCGACCTCAACGGCGCAGGCTCAGACCTACACCGTGCGCAAGGGCGACACGCTCTCCAGCATTGCCCAGCAGGTTGGCGTGGAAACCGTTTCGCTGGACCAGATGCTCACGGCGCTCTACCGCGCCAATAGCGGCGCCTTCATCGACGGCAATATGAATTTGCTGCGGGCCGGCGCCATTTTGCGCATCCCCAGTGTGCAAGAGGCGCAGGACATTCCACAGGCCAAGGCGCGCGAGGTCGTCATCGCCCAGAGCCAGAATTTCCAGGCTTACCGCCGCCGTCTGGCGCAAATGACCGGGCAGGCAGCGCCGCAAGAAAAGACGAATCCGCGCCAGGCCGCAGGCAAGATTCAGGCGCAAGTGCAGGAGCCGGTGTCGAAGGCATCGGAGCCCAAGTCGCAGCTCAAATTGAGCGAGGCCGCGGTCGGCACCGCTGCCCAGGCTCAGACCGAGCAAGCCAGCAAGATTGCAGCGCAAAAAGAGGCGCAAGCCGCTGCCACAAAGTTGGCTGAAGCCAAGGCCAATGTCGCCGCACTCTCGAAGCTGGCTGCCAGTGCCAGCGCTGCCGTCAAAGCCGCAACGCCTGCGGCCATGCCGGCCTCGGCAGCCAAGCCTGCGGCCCAGGTCAGGGTTCAGTCTCCCGTGGCCACGGCCGCATCCAAGCCCAAGCCGGTGGTGAAGCCGGTTGCTGCGCCCAAGCCGCCTGGCGAAGCGTCAAACCAACCCGGCTGGCTCTCCGGTCTGTTGGCCAATCCTTATTTCGCACCGGCTGCTGGCCTCATCGCCTTGCTGCTGGCAGCCTGGGCTTTTCTGCGCCGCCGCAAAAAGGGCGGTTCGCCACGTGATTCCTCGGTGTTCGACAGTCGACTGAGCGCCGCCGACAGCTTCTTTGGTGGCACGGGTGGGGAGCGCGTGGACACACGCAACAGCACCCTGGGTTCTTCCGTTGCCTATTCGCCGAGCCAACTGGATACAGGTGATGTCGACCCGGTCGCCGAAGCCGATGTCTACCTCGCCTATGGTCGCGATCTGCAGGCTGAGGAGATTCTCAAAGAGTCGTTGAAAAATCATCCCGACCGCAACGCCGCGCGGCTCAAATTGCTCGAGATCTATGCCAAGCGCAAGGATGTCCGCTCATTCGAGATGACGGCGGCCGAGTTGTTCGCCTTGACCGAAGGCGTTGGCGACGACTGGAAGAAGGCCCAGGATCTGGGGCGCAACCTCGATCCCATCAATCCTCTGTATCACAACACCGTGCCGCCGAGCACCATCAACGCGCCGACCACCATGCCTGTCAGCGACTTCGCGCCCACGGGTTCGTCGATGCTGTCGGCGCCGAGGTCCCTGCCAGCGACGGAATTGCTCACCAGCCTGCCGTCACTGATGACCTCCGCGTCAACCGCCACTTCCGCGCCCGCCGGTTCTGGCCTCGATCTCGATTTGAATCTCTCCGGCCCACCCGTCACGCCGGCCATGCCAAACAAGAGCGTTACGGCGATGGCGCCGCAAAGGTCGACCCCTGTCAGCGCCGCGCCTGCTGAGCCGGCTCCTGCCGACAAGTCCGACTCGGTCCTGAACTTTGATTTTTCCGGCTTCCATGCGCCCGACTCGAACTTGCCGGTCATCCAGCCCGAGATCTCGCATCCCTCGGACAAGCAGCCGCTGGAGTTCGATCTCGGCGCGCTCTCGCTGGATTTGCCCCCGAGCGAACCCAGCACGGCACCGGCGGCCCCAGCCGCGCCTGTTGCTCCCGGCACGGCGCAGCGCCAAGAACCGCACGCGCCCGCGCAGCCGCAGGCTGAACCCATGCCGGATTCATCGCATGGCCTGGACACGCGCTTGGCCCTGGTGGAGGAATGTCGCGCCATGGGCGATGTGGACATGGCGCGCAATCTGCTGGGCGAGATCATTGCCGAAAGCGATGGAGAAACCAAGGTACGCGCCCAGCGGATGCTGGCCGAAATCGGCTGAAGTCAGAGGGCGATCGCGGCGTCCATGCGCATTGCCCTCGGGCTGAGTTACAGGGGATGCGCCTACCTGGGGTGGCAGAGCCAGCCCGGAGGCCGCACCGTGCAGGACCAGTTTGAGGCCGCGCTGGCGCGCTTCATGGGCACCCCGGTGCGGGTGGCTTGCGCCGGCCGCACCGACGCTGGCGTGCATGCCCTGCAGCAGGTCGTGCACTTCGACTCACCTGTCTCTCGTGCGCCGTTTTCCTGGGTGCGCGGCACCAACAACTTCCTGCCGCCCGACATCGCCGTGAACTGGGCCCAGCCAGTGGTGGATGCGTTTCACGCCCAAAAGAGCGCGGTTTCGCGCCGCTACCGCTATGTGTTGGTGCAGGCCAAGGTGCGACCAGCTTTGCTGCATGGGCTCGTCGGCTGGACGCACCTGCCGCTCGACGCCAGCGCCATGCGCGCCGCCGCCGCCATACTGCTGGGGACGCACGATTTTTCGGCTTTCCGCGCCAGTTCCTGCCAGTCCCGCAGCCCGGTCAAGACCCTGCACGCCATCGACATCGGCCGGCAAGGCGACACCTGGACCTTCGACTTCCACGCCAGCGCTTTTCTGCACCATATGGTGCGCAACATCATGGGTTGCCTGATCGCCGTGGGCAGCGGGGCGCAAGACAGCGTCTGGTTGCACAATGTGCTGCAGTCCTGCAACCGCAGCCTGGCCGCCCCCACTTTCATGCCGCACGGTCTCTATTTCCTCGGGCCGCAATACCCCGCCAGTTTCGATCTGCCCGACCCGGCTTGTGACCTGCCCCAGCTTTTCGCCTGAAGCCCCGCCATGTCGATGCACCCTCCCCATCGCACCCGCATCAAGATTTGCGGCATCACCCGCATCGGTGACGCCCTGGCTGCCGCCGAGGCCGGAGCCGACGCCATCGGCATGGTCTTCTACCCGCAAAGTCCACGCTCTGTGGCCATGCAGCAGGCGCAAGCCATTGCGCGTGCCTTGCCGCCGTTCGTCAGCACCGTGGCGCTGTTCGTCAACGCCACCGAGGCCGAGGTGAACGCGGTGATCGACGCGGTGCATCCATCCTTGTTGCAGTTTCACGGTGATGAATCTCCCGCCGACTGCTCCCGCTTCTCATACCCCTATTTGCGCGCAGCCCGCATGAAAACGGGCCTGGATTTGCTAGACTTCAAGACCCGGTTCACAGATGCCCAAGCGCTTTTGCTCGATACCTACATCGAGTCCTACGGCGGCGGCGGCGAGGTTTTCGATTGGTCACTGATTCCAAAAAACGCCAACTTTCCCATCGTTTTGTCTGGTGGGTTGCATGCGTCAAATGTGGGGCGGGCCATTGCGCAGGTCAGGCCCTGGGCGGTTGACGTCTCATCCGGCGTCGAGCTGTCCAAGGGCGTGAAAGACGCAGCCGCCATTCGCCGCTTCATCGCGGCGGTGCGCGATGCAGATGCCGCCGTGCAAGCCTGATCCGCTTGCCACGGCTTTCCGGCGCAAGCCCCAGCTTCCGGCTCTCCCGACTTCACCATCATGCTGAACTATGCCTACCCCGACGCCCGCGGCCATTTCGGCCCTTACGGCGGCTCTTTCGTCGCCGAGACCCTGGTCAAGGCGCTCGACGAACTCAAGACGGCCTACGCGCATTACCGCACCGACCCCGAGTTCATCGCCGAATACCAAAGCGAACTCAAACATTTCGTTGGCCGTCCCAGCCCCATCTACCACGCCGAACGCCTGAGTCGCGAGCTTGGCGGCGCGCAGATTTTCCTCAAGCGCGAAGACCTGAACCACACCGGCGCGCACAAGATCAACAACACCATCGGCCAGGCCATGCTGGCCCGTCGCATGGGCAAGCCGCGCGTCATTGCCGAAACCGGCGCCGGTCAACATGGCGTGGCGTCGGCCACGGTGGCGGCGCGCTACGGCATGGACTGCGTGGTGTACATGGGTTCCGAGGACGTGAAACGGCAGTCCCCCAACGTCTATCGCATGCATCTGCTGGGCGCCAAGGTGGTGCCGGTGGAAAGCGGTTCCAAGACGCTGAAAGACGCGATGAACGAGGCCATGCGCGATTGGGTTGCCAATGTCGAGAACACCTTCTACATCATCGGCACCGTGGCCGGCCCCCATCCCTACCCGATGATGGTGCGCGACTTCCAGCGCGTGATCGGCGACGAGTGCATCGCCCAAATGCCGGAAATGACCGGCCGCCAGCCCGATGCCGTGCTCGCCTGCGTTGGCGGCGGCAGCAACGCCATGGGCATTTTCTACCCGTATATCGAGCATGAGAAGGTGCGCCTGATCGGCGTCGAGGCCGGCGGTGAAGGCCTCGGCACGGGCCGGCACGCGGCTTCGCTGTCGGCGGGCTCACCCGGTGTGTTGCACGGCAACCGCACCTATTTGCTGCAGGATGCCGACGGGCAGATCATCGAAACCCATTCGGTATCGGCCGGGCTGGACTATCCCGGCGTGGGCCCCGAGCATGCCTGGCTCAAGGACATCGGCCGCGCAGAATATGTCGCCGTGACCGACGCCGAAGCGCTGGCCGCCTTTCACCGGCTGTGCCGTACCGAGGGCATCATCCCCGCGCTGGAGAGCAGCCACGCCTTGGCGCAGGCCATGAAAATGGCGCCCGAAATGGGCCGCAGCCAGACCTTGCTGGTCAACCTCTCCGGCCGTGGCGACAAGGACATCGGCAATATCGCCGATCTCACCGGGGCGCAGTTCTTCTGCCGCCCGTCCTGCCGTCAGGGGGTGCTGTGATGCGCCGTATCGCCTCCACCTTCGAGCGCCTGGCGCAGACCGGCCGCAAAGCGCTGATTCCCTATGTCACCGCAGGCGACCCCGCGCCCGAGACCACCGTGCCGCTGCTGCACGCCCTGGTCGAGGCCGGTGCCGACGTGCTGGAACTGGGCATTCCGTTTTCCGACCCGATGGCCGATGGTCCTGTCATTCAGCGCGCCAGCGAGCGCGCCCTGGCGCGTGGCGTGAACATGGCGCAGGTGCTGTCCTGGGTGCGCGAATTCCGCTTGCGCGACCAGGCCACACCGCTGGTGCTCATGGGTTATGCCAATCCCATCGAGCGCTTCGGCGTCGAAGCTTTCGTGCGCGATGCGGCACAAGCCGGCGTGGATGGCGTGCTGGTGGTCGATTACCCGCCCGAGGAGGCGGAAGACTTCGCCTCCCGCCTGCGCGCAGCAGGCATGGACCCCATCTTCCTGCTGGCGCCCACCTCCACCGAGGCGCGCATGCAGCAGGTGAACCAGCTGGCCAGCGGCTACGTCTACTATGTCTCGCTCAAGGGCGTGACCGGCGCCGGCAATCTCGACGCGCAAGCGGTGTGCGAGCGGCTGCAGACCCTGCGCCGGCATGTGCACCTGCCGCTGGGCGTGGGCTTCGGCATCCGCGACGGCGCCAGTGCCGCCGCCGTGGCGGAGTGCGCCGACGCCGTGGTGATTGGCTCGCGCATCATCGAGCTGATGGAGCATCAGCCCGCGGCTGCGGGCATGCAGGCTGCAGCCGATTTCGTGCGTGGCATTCGCACCGCGATCGACGCCGCCACGCAGGCATCCGCCGCCGCTTAGGCGCATCTAGACAGGACAGGAGTGCATCATGAGTTGGCTCGAAAAACTGCTTCCCCCGAAGATTCAGCAATCCGAATCCGGCAATCGCCGGCAGATGCCCGAGGGGCTGTGGATCAAATGCCCGTCGTGCGAGACCGTGCTCTACAAGACCGACCTGGAGCGCAACCAGTATGTCTGCCCCAAGTGCTCGCACCACATGCGCATCGGCGCCCGCATGCGCCTGGACGCGCTGCTCGACGGCGAGGGCCGCTATGAAATCGGTCAGGAGGTGCTGCCGGTCGATGCGCTCAAGTTCAAGGACAGCCGCAAGTACCCCGAGCGTCTGAAAGAGGCCCTGGAAAACACCCAGGAGACCGATGCTCTGGTGGTCATGGGCGGCGCGATTCAGAGCATCGCCCTGGTGGTGGCCTGTTTCGAGTTCGAGTTCATGGGCGGCTCCATGGGTTCGGTGGTCGGCGAGCGCTTCGTGCGCGGCGTGGAAACCGCGCTGGAGCAGAAGGTGCCGTTCGTCTGCATCACCTCCACCGGCGGCGCGCGCATGCAGGAAGGTTTGCTGAGCCTGATGCAGATGGCCAAGACCAACGCCGCCCTGGCGCGCCTGGCGCAGGCGCGCATTCCCTACATCAGCGTCCTCACCGACCCGACGATGGGCGGAGTCTCCGCCAGCTTCGCCTTCGTCGGCGATGTGGTGCTGGCCGAGCCCCGCGCGCTGATCGGCTTTGCCGGCCCGCGCGTGATCGAGAACACCGTGCGCGAGAAACTGCCGGAGGGTTTCCAGCGCGCCGAATTCCTGATGCAGAAGGGCGCCGTCGACCGCATCGTCGATCGCCGCGAATTGCGCGCCGAGCTGGCGCACATGCTGGCCATGCTGCAGCGCCAACCGGCGGACGCGGTTGCCGGCTGACGCAGTGAGCGACAAGGCGGCCGTTTCGCCGCTCGCACCTTCAGCCGCGCTGCCGCCTTTGCCCACCCTGCCGACCTCGACTCCCGTCCCCGCCATGCAGGGCTGGACCCTGCAGCAGTGGCTGGAGCATGCCGAGCGCCTGCACGCGCAGGCCATCCACCTCGGGCTGGAGCGGGTCGAGCGCGTGCGCGCGGCGCTCGACCTGCGTTTCTCCTGCCCGGTCTTCACCGTGGCCGGCACCAACGGCAAGGGATCGACCTGCGCCTTGCTCGAACAGATTCTGCTGGCGGCAGGCTACCGTGTCGGCGTCTACGGTTCGCCGCACCTGGTGCGGTTCGAGGAGCGTTGCCGCATCCGCGGCTCCATGATGGAAGCAGCCGCCCTGCTGCCGCATCTGCTCGCCGTCGAACAAGCGCGCTGCAGTGTGCAACCGGCGGTGGAACTCACCTATTTCGAATTCACCACCCTGGCCATCATGCGTCTGCTCAGCCTCTCAGAGCTGGACGCCGCGGTGCTGGAGGTGGGCATGGGCGGCCGGCTGGACGCGGTGAACGTGGTCGACGCCGATTGCGCCATCATCACCAGCATCGCCCTCGACCATACCCAGTTCTTGGGTGCCGATCGCGAGGCCATCGGCTTCGAGAAGGCCGGCATCATGCGCCCCGGGCGGCCGGTCATCGTTGCCGATCCGGCGCCGCCGCAGAGCGTGATCGAACATGCCGCCGTGGTGGGCGCCAAGCTCTGGCGCATGGGCCATGACTTCGGCTACACCGCCACCGGCCAACAACAGTGGAACTACATCGGGCACGCACTGCGCCGCCCCGGTCTGGCCTACCCGGCCATGCGCGGCGCCAACCAATTGCTCAACGCCAGCGCCGCCCTGGCTGCGCTGGAAGCCCTGCAGGAACGCCTGCCCACCAGCGCACAGGACGTGCGCCAGGGCCTGGCCCGCGCGGAGTTGCCCGGCCGTTTCCAGATCCTGCCCGGCCAGCCCACGGTGGTGCTGGACGTGGCGCACAACCCGCATGCGGTTGCGGTGCTGGCCGAGAACCTCGATGCCATGGGCTACGCGCCGCACACCCACGCGGTTTTTGGCGCCATGGCCGACAAGGACGTGGCGCAGATGCTGGCGCGCATCGCGCCGCTGGTCGATCGCTGGTATCTGTGCGATTTGCCCACCCCGCGGGCCGCACGGGCGGTGGACATCGACGCGGTGCTGCGTCCGCTGCTGCCAGCGGATCATGCCGTGATGGGCTTGTATGCCGATCCCCAGACGGCCTTCGCACAAGCGACGGCTTGCGCCGAGCCGGCCGATAGAATCCTGGTTTTCGGCTCGTTCTTCACAGTCGGCGGCGTGTTGGCACAAGGCGTGCCGCGCATGCAGGGCCGCCACGCGACGCATCCATCTCCATGAAAATCCCCGGAAAACGCGGCAAGGACGATTCCAACGCGCCAGCCCAGGCTGACAGCCAGGCGCAAAGCGAAGAGGTCTTGCGGGTGCGCGCGCGCCGCCGTCTGATCGGCGCGGTCGCCCTGGTCCTGACTGGCGTGGTGGTGTTCCCGCTGATTTTCGAGACCCAGCCCAAGCCCGTGGCCTCGAATATGTCGCTGGTGATCCCGCCGCAGGATCAGGCGAGCATCTTGCCGGCGCCGGCTGGCAGCGTGCCGCGGGCCGATGCCAAAGCGGCTGCGGCGGTGGCCGAGTCGGCGCCGAAATCCTCCAGCGGCCCGCAAGCCATCGCCCCCAAGGCTGTCGAGCCTGCCGCGCCGCAGGCCGCGGTGGTCGCGCCAGCACCCGCCCCCGTGGCGCCAACCCGGCAAGCGCCTGTGCAGGCGCAAGCGCCGGTGCAACAACCAGAACAGAAGCCCGAGCAAAAACCAGCGGCTGCGCCAGGACCATCGACGGCGCAGGTCTCGCCACCGGCCCAGCACAAACCGCAGCCTTCGCAACATCAAATCGCCAGTGCGCGGCAGGCGCTTGCCGCACTGGAGGGCAAGCAGCCCGACCAGATCACCACGGCCCAGGCCGAGGCGGCCATTGCCCAGTCAGGCCACGGCTCCGGTGTTTCCAACCAGGCGTCCAGTTCGGCACGCTATGTCATCCAGGCGGGGGCCTATGCCGACACCAAGGCCGCCCATGAGGTGCGCCTGAAAATCGAGCATGCCGGCTTCAAGACTTACACCCAGGTGGTGGATACGCAGGCCGGCAAGCGCATCCGGGTTCGCGTCGGCCCCTTCACCACGCGCGAACAGGCGGACCAGGCGCTCGCCCGGATCAAGGCGCTGGGGCTCAGTGCGGTCGTGCTGACCTTGTGAACGCGCTGGACTGGTTCGTCCTGGCAGGTCTCGGCCTGTCGGCTTTGGTGGGCGTGCTGCGGGGTGCGGCCTACGAGTTCATCAGCCTCGGCGGCTGGATCGTGGCATTCTTCGTGGCGCGTCAGTGCTCGCCCTGGCTGGCCGGGCACTATTTGCAGGGTCTGGGCACGGTGGAATTGCGCAACGGCGTGGCCTGGTTCGCCTGCTTCGTGCTCGCGCTGCTGGCAGCGGGGCTGCTGGCCACGGTGATGCGGCTGCTGCTGCGCTCGACGGGGCTGGGGGTTCTCGACCGCAGCATGGGCGCCGTGTTCGGCCTGGTCCGCGGCCTGGCGTTGCTGATGCTGGCCATTTTCGCTGCAGGTTATACAGAATTGCCGCATAGTGCGATGTGGAAGACCTCGCTGTTCATCCCGCCGGCGGCAGCGGCGGTGGCCGAAGTGCTCCCTCTCCTGCCTGTGGCCGTGGTTCCGGCCATGCCTGCACTGCCGAAGCCGTAACCATCCCGATTCAGATTCATTCAGCGTTTCAGTTCTGGAGTGCACGCATCATGTGTGGAGTTGTCGGCATCGTCTCGAAGCAGCCCGTGAACCAGGTGATTTACGACGCCCTGCTGCTGTTGCAACACCGGGGGCAGGACGCGGCCGGCATCATCACCGGCCAGGCTGGCAGGCTCTACATGCAAAAAGCGCGCGGCATGGTGCGCGACGTGTTTCGCACCCGCAATATGCGCGGCCTGCCCGGCAATTACGGTCTGGGCCAGGTGCGCTACCCCACGGCCGGCAGCGCCGACAGCGAGGAAGAAGCGCAGCCGTTCTATGTGAATGCCCCGTTCGGCCTGGCGCTCGCCCACAACGGCAACCTGACCAACACCGATGTCCTGCGCGAGGAACTCAAGACCCACGATCACCGGCATATCAACACCGGGTCCGACTCCGAGGTGCTGCTCAATGTGCTGGCGCATGAAATCGATGCGGCTTCGCATGGATTGCCGCTCAAGCCGGCCGATCTGTTCAAGGCCGTGCGCGCGGTGCACCGGCGCATTCGCGGATCCTATGCCGTGGTCGTGCTGATTGCGGGCCATGGTTTGCTGGCGTTCCGCGACCCTTACGGCATCCGCCCGCTGTGCTTCGGCACGCAGGATGAGGACGGCGACATCATGGTGGCCAGCGAGTCGGTGGCGCTGGAGGGCAACGGCTACAAGCTGGTGCGCGATGTTGCTCCCGGGGAGGCCGTGTTCGTCGATCTGGAAGGTCGGCTGCATAGCGAGCAGTGCGCCGAGAACCCCACGCTCAACCCTTGTATTTTCGAGTTCGTCTACCTCGCGCGGCCCGACTCGGTGCTCGACGGCATTTCGGTCTACCAGGCGCGCCTGAACATGGGCGAGACCCTGGCGCAGCGCGTCATCTCCACCATGCCGCCGAGTGAAATCGACGTGGTGATCCCGGTGCCCGAATCCAGCCGGCCCTCCGCCATGCAACTGGCCTGGAAGCTGGGGCGGCCCTACCGCGAAGGCTTCGTCAAGAACCGCTATGTCGGGCGCACCTTCATCATGCCCGGCCAGGCCGTGCGCAAGAAATCGGTGCGGCAGAAGCTCAACGCCATCACCCAGGAATTCGCCGGGCGCAACGTGCTGCTGGTGGACGACTCCATCGTGCGTGGCACGACCTCGCGCGAGATCGTGCAAATGGCGCGCGAGGCCGGGGCGCGCAAGGTCTATCTGGCTTCGGCCGCGCCGCCGGTGCGCTACCCGAATGTCTATGGCATCGACATGCCCACGGGTCGCGAGTTGGTCGCGCATGAACGCAATATCGAGGAAGTGCGCCAGATCATCGGCGCCGACGCGCTGATCTATCAGGACCTGGAGGCGATGAAGCGCGCCGTGCGTCGCGAGCGTCCCGACATCGACACCTTCGAGGCTTCCTGCTTCGACGGCTGCTACATCACCGGCGATGTCGACGCGGCTTTGCTCGTGGGTTCGGGCGCCAGCCGGGGCGAAGACTTCGGCAGCCGCTTGAACCTGCAGAACGCGGAGCAGGAGGAGTCCCAATCGTGAATGCGAGCGACAAGGCCCTGAGCAAGGGCTTGCACATCGACACGCTGGCCGTGCGCGAGGCGCTGCCGCGCACGGCTTACGGCGAACACAGCGAAGCCCTGTTTCTCACCAGCAGCTTCGTGCATCCAGATGCCGCCACCGCCGCCGCGCGTTTTGCCGGTGAGGAGGACGGGTTTCTCTACTCGCGTTTTTCCAACCCCACCGTGGCCAGCATGGAGCGCCGCCTGGCAGCGCTCGAAGGCACGGAAGACGCCATCGGCACGGCCAGTGGCATGGGCGCCATCCTGCTGCTGATGCTGGGCCTGCTGCAGGCCGGCGACCATGTGGTGTGCTCGCGTTCGGTGTTCGGCTCCATCATCAAGCTCATCGGCGGCGAGTTCTCGCGCTTCGGCGTGGAAAGCAGCTTCGTGCCGCAGGACGATATCGCCGCCTGGAAAGCCGCCATTCGCCCCGGCAAGACCCGGCTGCTGTTCGCCGAGACGCCGACGAATCCGCTCACCGAGGTTTGCGACATCCGCGCCCTGGCCGATCTCGCCCACGATTGCGGCGCCCTGCTGGCGGTGGACAACTGCTTTTGCACGCCCGTCTTGCAACGCCCGCGTGAACTCGGCGCCGACCTGGTGGTGCATTCCGCGACGAAGTATCTGGACGGCCAGGGCCGGGTGATTGCCGGCGCGGTGTGCGGCAAGACCGAACTGATCGAGGGCCGGCTGCTGCCGGTGCAGCGCAGTGCGGGCATCAGCCTGTCGCCGTTCAACGCCTGGGTGGTGCTCAAGGGCCTGGAAACCCTTGGCCTGCGCATGCCGGCGCACAGCGCGCGCGCACTCGAATTGGCACGCTGGCTGCAAGCCCAGCCCGGCGTGGCGCGGGTGCATTACCCGGGGCTGGAGTCGCATCCCCAGCATGCCCTGGCCATGCGCCAGCAGGACGGGCAGGGGGGCGCGGTGCTCGCTTTCGAACTGGCTGCGGCCAACCCGCAAGAGGCACGGCGCCGCGCCTTCCATGTCATCGACCAGACCCGTCTGTGCTCCATCACCGCCAATCTGGGCGACACCAAAACCACCATCACGCATCCCGCCACCACCACCCACGGCCGGCTCAAGGACGAGCAGCGGCAAGCCGCCGGCATCGGCCAGGGCTTGATCCGCGTGGCCGTCGGGCTGGAACATCAGCCCGACATCCAGGCCGACCTGGCGCGTGGACTTGGCACGCTCGCTTAAGCCATCAGGTCGCCAACTGTCAGCCAATCGCGAGCCAACTGGCCGCGTCAATTCCTCCAGCATGAGCGCCACAAACCCACCCATCCGCACCCGCTTCGCCCCGAGCCCGACCGGCTTCATCCATCTCGGCAATATCCGCGCCGCGCTCTATCCCTGGGCTTTTGCCCGGCATCACGGCGGCACCTTCATTCTGCGGATTGAAGACACCGACGTCGGACGCTCGACGCGGGAGGCGGTGCAAGTCATTCTCGACGGCATGGCCTGGATGGGCCTGGACCACGACGAAGGGCCGTTCTACCAAATGCAGCGCATGCCGCGCTACCGCGAGGCGCTGCGGCAATTGCAGGACGCCGGCCATGTCTACCCCTGCTACATGAGCACTGCGGAGCTCGATGCCTTGCGCGAGCGGCAGATGGCGGCCGGCCTCAAGCCGCGCTACGACGGCACCTGGCGGCCCGAGCCGGGCAAGACCCTGCCGCCGGTGCCTGCCGGCGTGCCGCCGGTGCTGCGCTTTCGCACGCCGCTTGCCGGTGCCGTGGCCTGGGACGACCGCGTGAAAGGGCCCGTCGAGTTCAGCAATGCCGAGCTCGACGACCTGGTCATCGCCCGGCCCGACGGCACTCCCACCTACAACTTCTGCGTCGTGGTCGACGACATCGACATGCGCATCACCCATGTGATTCGTGGCGACGACCATGTCAACAACACGCCGCGCCAAATCCACGTCTTCCGCGCCCTCGGCCACGAGCCGCCGGTCTATGCCCATCTGCCCACCGTGCTCAACGAGCAGGGCGAGAAGCTGTCCAAACGCAATGGGGCGAAGAGCGTGCTGCAGTACCGCGACGAAGGTTATCTGCCCGATGCCATGGTGAACTACCTCGCGCGCCTGGGTTGGTCGCATGGCGACGCGGAAATTTTCTCGCGCGAACAGTTCGTGCAGTGGTTCGACCTCGATCACCTCGGCCGTTCCGCCGCCCAGTTCGACGGCGAAAAACTCAAGTGGGTGAACGCGCACTACCTGCGCGCCTTGCCCCCGCAGCAGCTGGCCGAAGCCGTGCGCCCATTTCTGCGGCGACTGGGCTTGCATGAGCAGGGAGTCGATCTTGCTGGCGCGGTGGCGCTGCTGCGCGAACGCGCCCACACCCTGGTCGAGATGGCCGAGCTGTGCGGCATGTTCTACGTCCAGCCCCAACCTGATGCGGCCTTGCTGGCCCAGCATCTCACCGCACCGGCCCAGGCTGCCTTGTCCGATTTGCGCACCGCGCTCGCGGCATTGCCGAGCTGGGATGCGCCGGCCATTGGCGCCGCCATGAAGCAGGTCCTTGCGGCGCACCAACTGAAAATGCCGCAGCTGGCCATGCCGCTGCGCCTGCTGGTGACGGGGCGTTTGCAAACGCCGTCGGTCGATGCGGTCCTGGCCCTGTTCACGCGCGACACCGTGGTGCAAAGACTGGCCGCAAACACCTGAATGGCTGCAGCGCGCACGCGCTCGCTCAGGGCCGCCTGTTGCGCCTGAGCGACGTTTTGCGTTACAATTGCCTGTGCTGATCAATCGGGCTGTTTGACTTGGCGCCCTTTGATTCTTGTCTTGATCTACCAAGTTCCGCTAGAGGGCGAGCCGTGGCAAAAACGACTACTACGCGCAAATCCGTGGACTCCGATACCGATACCCTGGCCACCAAGCCACAGGCATCCAAAGAGGCCAATCCCTGGGATGCCATGCTGGAAAATGCGGCCGAAGTGGCCTCAACCTTCCGCAAGCGTCCGCAAGTCAAGGTTTCATCCCCTTGGCGCGAAGGTTTCGGCAGGCCGCTTTCCCAGCGGTCGCGTGAAATCTACGAACACATCACCGCGAACAAGACGCGGCTCAAGCAGAAGTAAAGTCCTGCAGCGAAAGACCCCAAGCCCCATGGATGTGCTGGAAAGCCCGGCGCGTCAATGGGGCTTGGTCATTCTCGCCAGTGCTTGGGCGCAACGGCTCACCAGTTCCGGCCCCTGATAGATCAGCCCGGTATAGAGCTGCACCAGATTCGCACCGGCCTGGATTTTCTCAACAGCGTCGCCAGCCTGCAGAATGCCGCCGACGCCGATGATGGGGTAGCCCGGCCCCAGGCGCGCGCGCAATTGCGCAATCACCCGGGTGGACTGCTCTCGCACCGGAGCCCCGCTCAAGCCGCCGGCTTCGTCCGCATGGGGCAGCCCCGCGACGGCATCCCTTGCAATCGTGGTGTTGGTGGCGATCACGCCGTCGATGCCGTGGCGCATCAGCGCGTCGGCCAGGGCGGCAATCTGTTCAGGCTGCAAGTCGGGCGCCACTTTCACCATCAGCGGTACGCGCTTGCCCTGCGCTTGCGCCAGTTGCTCGCGCTCGGTCGCCAGCCCTGTCAGCAAGGCCTCGAGCGCCGCATCGGTCTGCAAAGCCCGCAGCCCCTGGGTGTTGGGTGAGGAGACATTGATGGCCACGTAATCGGCATGGGCATAAACCGCGCGCAGTCCGGCCGCATAGTCGTCCAGCGCCTGTTCCATGGGGGTGCTTGCGTTCTTGCCGATGTTCAGCCCCAGGGGCAGCTCGCGCCGGCTGCGGCGCACATGGTGCAGGAAGGCATCCAGCCCGGCGTTGTTGAAGCCCATGCGGTTGATCAGCGCCTGAGCCTGCGGCAAGCGGAACATGCGCGGCTTGGCGTTGCCGGGCTGGGCGCGTGGTGTGACCGTGCCCACTTCGATGAAACCAAAGCCCATGGCCGCCAGCGCATCGATGGCTTCGCCATTCTTGTCCAGCCCGGCGGCGAGGCCGATGCGGTTGGGAAAGCTCAGGCCCAGGAGTTGCACCGGATCATGCACGCGCGGATGGGCGTAGAGCCGTGACAGCCCGGTTTGATGCAGCAGGCGCAAACCGCGCAGCGTCAAGCCATGCGCCGCCTCAGGGTCCAGGCTGAAGAGTAGCGGGCGGATGAGCGCGTAGGGCAGGGGCATTGCGGGCTTGGCTTGAGTGGGCGGCGCGCTGCTGCGCCAAAGGGCGCGCTGTCGCGAGCGGCGATAATAAGGCTGACCTTTTTCGCGAGTGCACACATGACCCAGGACGAACTCAAACAAGCCGTGGCCCATGCCGCGCTGCGCCAGGTGCCGCGAGGCGAAATCATTGGTGTGGGGACCGGGTCGACGGTGAATTTTTTCATCGACGCGCTCGCCACCATGAAGGACAACGTGCATGGCGCCGTGTCGAGTTCGGAGCGCAGCACCGAGCGTCTCAAGGCGCATGGCATCGAAGTGTTCGACTTGAACGCGGTGGACCGTATTCCGGTTTATGTGGACGGGGCCGATGAAATCGACCCGTCCGGGGCGATGATCAAGGGCGGCGGTGGTGCACTGACGCGGGAGAAGATCATCGCCGAAGTCGCCGATCGCTTTGTCTGCATCGTCGACGCCAGCAAGCTGGTGCCGGTGCTCGGCAAGTTTCCGCTGCCGGTGGAAGTGGTGCCGATGGCGCGCGAACTGGTGTTGCGCCGGCTGCGCGCGCTGGGCGGCGAGCCGCGTTTGCGCGAGGGCTACATCACCGACAACGGCAACATCATCCTGGACGTGCATGGCCTGGCGATTGCCAACCCGCGCGAGTTCGAGTCCAGCATCAACCAGATTCCGGGCGTGGTCACGGTGGGTCTGTTCGCCCATCGCGGCGCCGATCTGGCGCTGGTGGGAACAGCCACGGGCGTGCAGGAACACGCTTACGTGTAAGCCGTGCTCGCCCGGGCTTCAGAACTGGAAGCCGGGCGGCGCCTTCGGGTTGGGCGGTGGCAGCACTGGGGCCGCAGGCAAGCCTTCGGGATTGCTGGCCTTCTTGGCGGGCCGTGATGCCGCGGCCACCGGCACGAGGTCCTCGGGCGCGGCGAATGCGAAGTCTTTCGGCAGGCGAGATTGCTGGGGATAGCCCGCAGCCGTGAGCGCCTGGTTCCAGGCGTCGGGCGCGAAGCCCACCGGCAGGCGCACGCCGGCCACGGTCAGCAGCGGCAATTTTTCCGAGCCGTCGCTGATGCGCTTGTAGGCCGTGACGTCCGCTGGCGTGGCGACGCTCTTGTCGCTGTAGGGAATGCCGCGTTGGCGCAGCAAGTGCACGCCATCGTCGCAAGCCGGACATTGCGGCGTGGTGTAGATGACCACGGGATACTTGCGCACGACTGGCTGCAGATCCGCCGGAACGCGGCTTGCGCCCTGCTCGGATTGCGCCTGCGCGGGTGTGCCGATGCGCTCCACCTGCTCACCTGGGCGGCTGGGGGGAATGTCGGTGAAGGTGATCTGCCCGTTGGGCCCGACCACCTTGTAGACCGCCCAGGCCGAAGGTGCCGCAAGCGCTGCAAGCAGCGCCACGGCGGTTGCAAGCAGCGCGGGACGGGTGGACAGCAGGACATGGCGCAGGACGGGGGGCATGGACATGGGCGTGGCTCCAGATCAGCGGAAGTGATGGGCGACTAGCAGGGTAGCTCGGGGCGCGGGCGGCCGGTGGCTTCAGGCTGTCTCGACCATGCCCTGGTGGCGCAGCAGGGCGTCGATCTGCGGATCGCGCCCGCGGAAGGCGCGGAAGGATTCGAGCGCCGGCCGGCTGCTGCCGCGGGCGAGGATTTCATCGCGGAAACGGGCTCCGGTCTGCGGATCCAGGACGCCGTTTTCCTCGAACTGGGCATACGCGTCGGCCGACAGCACCTCGGCCCATTTGTAGCTGTAGTAGCCCGCCGCATAGCCGCCGGCGAAGATGTGCGAGAAGCTGTGTTGAAAGCGGTAGAAGTCGGGCGGGAACAGCACGGCCACCTCTTGGCGCACGGCGGCAGCGACATCGGCCACGGTTTGTGGCGTGAAGCTGCGCAGGCTGTGGTGCAGGCGCAGGTCGAACAGCGAGAACTCGATCTGCCGCAGGGTTTGCATGCCAGCCTGGAAATTGCGCGCCGCCAGCATGCGCTCGAACAAGGTGCGAGGCAGGGCGGCGCCGGTGTCGACATGGCGGGTGAGTTGTTGCAGCACGTCCCATTCCCAGCAGAAGTTCTCCATGAACTGGCTGGGCAATTCCACCGCGTCCCACTCCACGCCGGAAATGCCGGAAGCGGAGATGTCGTCCACCTGGGTCAGCAGGTGATGCAGGCCGTGGCCGAACTCGTGGAACAGGGTCTGCACGTCGTCGTGCGTCAGCAGCGCGGGTTTGCCGCCGACGCCGGCGGCGAAGTTGCAGGTGAGCAGGGCAATCGGTGTTTGCAAGCGAGTGCCGGGCTGGCCCGGGCGCAGCCAGCGGGCGCGGGCATCGTCCATCCAGGCGCCGGAGCGCTTGCCGGCGCGAGCGTGCAGGTCGGTGTAGAACTGGCCTATCCCCTGGCCCTGGGGCGTTTGCACATCCCAGAGCTTGACCTCCGGATGCCACACGCCGCGCTGCGTTTGCGCCTCGACGATGCGCACGCCGAACAGGGTCTGCACCAGGGCGAACAGACCAGTCAGCACCTGCGGCTCGGTGAAGTATTGCTTCACCTCCTGCTCGGAGTAGTCGTACCGGCGTTCGCGCAGGCGCTCGGAGGCGAAGGAAATATCCCAGGACGCCAGTTCGGGCAGGCCCAGATTCTCGGCGGCGAAGGCGCGCAGATCGGCCAGGTCGCGCTCGGCGTAGGGGCGGGCGCGCTGGGCGAGGTCGAGCAGGAAGTGCTCGACCTGCGCGGGGCTGTCGGCCATCTTGGGTTCGAGCGACAGCTCGGCGAAGCTGGAGAACCCCAGCAGGCGGGCTTCCTCGTCGCGCAGTTGCAGCAGTTCGGCCATCGGCGCCGAGTTGTCGAGCGCCGCGTCGCCCAGGTCGCTGGCGCGGGTGACGTAAGCGCGGTAGATGCGCTCGCGCAGGACGCGGCTCTTGGCGTACTGCATCACCGGCACATAGCTCGGCTGGTGCAGGGTGAACACATGGCCGGGCTTGCCGAGTTCGGCCGCGGCCTCCTGGGCAACCTGCAGCACATCGGCAGGGATGCCGTCCACCTCGGCGGCGCTGGTTTCGAGTTTGGCGGCGTTGGTGGCGTCGAGCAGATGTTCGGAGAAGGTCTGGGCCAACTCGGCGCTGCGCTCCTGAATCTGGGCGTAGCGCCGGCGAGCCTCGCCCTGCAATTCGGCCCCGCTCAAGCGGAAGTCGCGCAAGGCGTGGCGGATGATGCGCTGGCGCGTGGCGCTCAGGCGGGTGAACTCCGCACTTTCGCTCAGGCGCTTGTATTGGGCGTAGAGCCCGGCGTCCAGGCCCAGCTCGGTCCAGAACTCGGTGACTTCGGGCAGCAGGGCGTTGAAGGCCTCGCGCAGCGCGGGGGTGTCGGCCACGGCGTTCAGATGCCCGACCATGCCCCAGGCACGCGCGAGCCGCTCGGTGGCGAGGTTGAGTGGGTCGACCACCGCATCCCAGGTGGCAGGGGTCGCCGGGTCGGTGACTTTGGCCAGTGCGGCGCGGGCCTCGCCGATGAGTTGCGTGATGGCCGGCTTCACATGCTCGGGTTGAACCTGGGCATAAGCGGGCAGATCGGCAAAATCGAGCAGCGGGTTGCCGTGGGGTTGCGGCGCCGTTTGGCTGCTGGCTTGCTCCAATGTGGGCATGATGGCCCTCCTTCGGTTCAGAATTGCTCGCAGGCCTGCACGGTGTTGGCCAGCAGCATGGCGATGGTCATGGGGCCGACGCCGCCGGGCACGGGTGTGATCCAGCCGGCGACTTGCTCCACCGCGCCGAAGTCGACGTCGCCGCACAAGGCGCCCTCGGCGTTGCGGTTCATGCCGACGTCGATGACCACGGCGCCAGGTTTCACCATGTCGGCGGTGATCAATCCGACCTTGCCCACGGCAGCCACCAGCACGTCGGCCTGGCGGCAGATGGCGGCGAGATCGGCCGTGCCGCTGTGGGCGATGGTGACGGTGGCGTCGGCTGCCAGCAGCATCATCGCCATGGGTTTGCCGACGATGTTGGAGCGGCCCACCACCACGGCGTGCTTGCCACGCAGCCGGCCCATGCCGATGTGCTCCAGCATGCGCATGCAGCCCAGCGGCGTGCAAGGGCGAAAGCCGGGCTGGCCCACCATCAGCGCGCCGGCGCTGGAGACGTGGAAACCGTCCACATCCTTGCGCGGCGAGATGGCCTCGATCACGCGGTGGGCGTCGATATGCGCCGGCAGCGGCAACTGCACCAGGATGCCGTGAACCGCCTCGTCCTGGTTCAGGGTGTGGATGCGTGCGAGCAAATCGGCCTCGCGCAGGGTGGCCGCATGGGTTTCGAGAATGGAACGCATGCCGGCCTGCTCACAGGCGGCGACCTTGTTGCGCACATACACCTGGCTGGCCGGATTGGCCCCGACCAGGATGACCGCCAGTCCCGGTTGGCGCCCCGCAGCCGTGAGGGCAGCGGCGTGTACGGCGACCTCTGCGCGGACCTGTGCGGCCAGGGCCTTGCCATCGATGCGTTGAGCGGTCATGGGTGGATCGAGATGATGGGAAGTCGCGCGGCAACAGGGGGCAGCAGCGCTGCCGCGGTCAGCAGACGCTGCTTTATTTGCTCGCGCCCAGGGCGATCTTGAGCAGGTCGGCCACGGTGTTGGCGCCGAGCTTTTCCATGATGTTGGCGCGATGCGCCTCCACCGTTTTGATGCTGATGTTGAGGTCGTCGGCGATCTGCTTGTTCAGCCGCCCGGCAACGATGCGCTCCAGCACCTGCGATTCGCGGCTGGTGAGCTTGGCCAGCAGGGCGTCGCGGCTGGCGTTCTGGGTCAGTTCTTCCAGGTCGACGCGGGCTTTTTGCAGCATGCGGTCGACCAGATCGCGCAGCAGATGTTCGTTGAACGGTTTTTCGATGAAATCCACTGCGCCTTTTTTCATCGTCGCCACGGCCATGGGCACGTCGCCGTGGCCGGTGATGAAGGCCAGCGGCATGCTCACGCCACGTTGAATCAGCCGGTCCTGCAATTCGATGCCGCTCATGCCCGGCATGCGGACGTCCACCACGAGACAGGCCACCTCGCGCGGGTCGAAGCGGGTGAGGAAGGCTTCGGCGGAGTCGAAGCAGCGCACGCGGTAATCGTTGCCTTCGAGCAGCCATTGCAGCGAGTCGCGCACGGCCTCGTCGTCGTCAATGACATAAACCGTACCTTTGCTTGCTGGTTTCATGGGCTTGATGGGTGAGGTGCGGGTTGTGGGTGCGGTGGTTGTCGTGCCCGGCTAAGCCTGGCCGAACTGGCTGTCCGCCAGATCCGTGTGCTCGATGGCGGGCGTGGACGTGACTGCGGCCGGGAGTTCTTGCGGCAAGGGTTGAAAGGGCAGTGTGAAGCTGAAAATACAACCGCATACAAGCTCTTGATTGTATTGATTCTCCGCCCAAAGCCGGCCCTGGTGGAACTCGATGATGGAGCGGCAAATGTTCAGGCCGATGCCCAGGCCGTCGGCCTTGGTGGTGTAGAAGGCCTCGAACAGATGGGCCATCACATCCTCCGGCACGCCGGTGCCGTTGTCGCGCACGGCGAAGGTGGCCTGGTGGGCATCGGCGCTGATGTTGAGTTCGATGCTGCGCGCCAGGCCTTTGCGCTGCGCCTTGTCGACCGATTCGGCGGCATTGCGCAGCAGATTGAGCAGCACCTGCTCGACCAGGATGGGGTCGGCCCAGAGTTGCGGAATACCGGGGGCGATATGCGTGAACAGGCGCACATTGCGCCGCCGCAGATCGATTTCGGCCAGTTCCAGCGTGTTCTGCACGATGTCCTGCACGCGGCAGTCGATGCGGTGCGGCTCGCTCTTTTTCACGAAGTCGCGCACGCGGCGGATCACCGCTGCGGCACGCTGGGCCTGGCGCGCGGTTTTTTCCAGCGCCGCCTGCAGTTCCTGCGGCGGCATGGACTGGTTTTTCAGGCGTGCGATCATGCCCGAACAGTAGTTGTTGATGGCGGTGAGCGGCTGGTTGAGCTCATGCGCGAGCGAGGAGGCCATTTCGCCCATGGCGATGAGCCTGCTGGTGATCTGCGCTTTCTCTTCCTGGTTGCGCGTGACGTCGTCGGCCTGGTGGCGCGCCGTCACGTCGGTGGCGATGAGCATCTGCACGATGCGCCCGTCCACCCACTGGATGTAGCGCTGGCGCACGTCGAACCAGCGGTCCAGCGCGGCGACGTGGATTTCATGCACCTGGGCCATGGGTTTGATGATTTCGCCAGCTGGCAGACCGGCATAGGCGTCGACCTCATCATCGGCATCCTGAACCGTGCTGGGGGGGGGATCCTGACCACTGAGCAGGTGGTGGCCGTGCGCCGAGGCGCCGAACCACTGGCGGTAGAGTTTGTTGGCGAAGAGCTGTTCGTTGCGGTCGATGGCGAGCACCGAAACCGCCGCGTCCAGGCCTTCCAGCACGGCGACGAAGCGTTCGTGCGAGGCCGCCAGCTCGTGGCGAATGCGCGTGGGCTCGGTGATGTCGGTGATCGAGGTGATCCACCCGGTCTGGCGTTCGCGCGCGTCGATCAGCGCCGAGACGTAGACGCGGGCGTCGAACTCGCTGCCGTCCTTGCGCCGCAGCTTCAGGGCGAACCCCGAGGGCGGCGCCAGCCCGTCGATGGTCTGCTGCAACGCCAGCGCCATTTCCGCCGCGCGCCGCTGTGGCCAATAGGGATGGGGCGGGGCGCTGCCCAACAAGTCTTGTTCGGAAAAGCCGGTCATCTTGCAGAACGCCAGGTTGACGTAGCTGATGCGCCCTTTCAGGTCGATGGCCTGCATGCCGGTGGACAGCGAGTTTTCCATCGCGCGGCGGAAGGCGGTCTCGCGCGTCAGGCTCTCCTGGGTCTGCAGCCGCTGACGCATCTGACGCCAGGTGCCCCACAGCATCCACAGCATCAGCGCCGACAGCACGAACACCGCCCAGTACAGGCCGCGCACCACCCAGCTCGGGGCCGAGTGGTAGCTGCTGACGCGCATGAACAAGCCAGCGTCAAAGGGGTGCACGGCCACCACATACTGCAGCGGCTTGCTGTGGATGTCCGCCGTCGCGCTACTGGCAAGAACGGTTTGTGCACGGCTCACCAACGCGACTGCATAACGCGTGCTGAGCTCCTGCACCACGTCGCTGCGCAACAAGCCGTCGATGCTGAACACGGCATTCACCGTTCCAGCGAATTGCTGGCTGGGCTCCAGCGACCCCTGGGAGGCGGCCGTACCCGCCGGTGTTTTGGGCGTACTGAACAAGGGTGTGGCGGACTGCACGACCCAGCCGACCCGAGGCAGTTGGTAGGGCATGGAATAAGCCGTGTGCAGGGTGATCTGCGCCTGGTTGAAGGCGCGCAGGGACAGGGCCTGGTTCTCCGGCGCGCCTTTCTCCAGCAGCTTGAGGTCATGCGGCAACACCGCACTCGACGCCAGCTGCGTCACCATGCCTTGAGCGTCGGTGGCATAGACCAGCACGGCACTGGCATGCTGTCGCAAAAAGCTGCGCGCCATGAACTCAAAACGCGCGGGCCCGCGCGTCGAAGCCTCCAGCGTGTTGGCCATGGATTGCAGCTGTTCCTGCATCAAGCCCATTTCCAGGCTCATGCGCTGCTGGGCCCACTCGCTGTCGCGCTGCAGGGTGTCGCGCTCGCGCTGCACCTCGGTTTGCTGGGTGTAGCGCACCAGCGCGGCGGCGGCGCCGAGGAACAGCACCAGGGACAACAGTGGACCAAACAGCAGCAGGCGGTCGGCGTTACGGCCGCGCAGCGCGGCCTGTGCGCGCAGGCGCAATGGCAGCAGGGCTGAAGCCAGGCGGCGCAGCAGAGGAGGGGTGTCAGAGTGGTTCACGCATGCAGTCTATGCAAGTTGCGCGTTGCGCTGCGACCTTGCCACGCGACGCGACGTCTACGGGTATGCCCGAAGCAACCAGGCTATGAGGGGCTACAGATTTCCACGATCATGGGATGGTCGATGTCGCTGTGACCTTTGCCGTGTGCGCCTGCATGACATGGTTCAGACGTTTCTCGCCTTGCGTGCGTTGCACTGAAGCGCAAATCGTGCGGACGCTGGAGCCGGGCCAGTGCACCTGGAACTCCCGGATCTGTCTATTTCACAATATAAAAAGCAATATTGCGATTCGAAAAATTATCTGCAATACTCACGCTGAACCAAGATGAGGAGATTCACCATGTCGGCTGTCCCTGAGTTCCCCGTGCCCGCTTCCGCCAACGATGGCGACCCGCAAGAAACCCGTGAATGGCTCGACGCGCTGCAGGCGCTGATCGCCACGGAAGGACGTGAGCGAGCCCACTTCCTGCTGGAGTCGCTGATCGACCAAGCGCGTCAGGACGGTGTGGACATGCCGTTCTCGGCCAACACCGCCTACGTCAACACCATCCCCGCCGACCTGGAGGAGCGCAACCCCGGCAATGTCGAGATCGAGGAGCGGCTGCGCGCCTACATGCGTTGGAATGCCATGGCCATGGTGGTGCGCGCCAACCGCCTGCACCCGGAAGACGGCGGCGACCTGGGCGGTCACATCGCTTCCTTCGCCTCGCTGGCGAGCATGCTGGGGGCGGGCTTCAACCATTTCTGGCATGCGCCCACGGCCGAGCATGGCGGCGACCTCATCTACTTCCAGGGCCACAGCGCACCGGGCATTTACGCCCGCGCCTTCATGGAGGGGCGGCTGACCGAAGGCCAGTTGCTCAACTTCCGCCAGGAAGTGGACGGCAAGGGCCTGTCCAGCTATCCCCACCCCAAGCTGATGCCCAACTTCTGGCAGTTCTCCACGGTGAGCATGGGGCTGGGGCCCATCATGGCGATTTACCAGGCGCGCTTCCTGAAGTATCTGCATGCGCGCGGCATTGCCGACACCTCCAAGCGCAAGGTCTGGGTGTTTTGCGGCGACGGCGAAATGGACGAGCCGGAATCGCTCGGTGCGATTGGGCTGGCGGCGCGTGAAAAGCTCGACAACCTGGTGTTCGTCGTCAACTGCAATCTGCAGCGTCTGGACGGCCCGGTGCGCGGCAACGGCAAGATCATCCAGGAACTCGAAGCCGAGTTCCGCGGCTCGGGCTGGAACGTCATCAAACTCATCTGGGGCTCGTACTGGGACCCGCTGCTGGCGCGCGACAAGGACGGCATCCTGCGCCAGGTGATGATGGACGTGCTCGACGGCGACTATCAGGCGATGAAGGCCAACGACGGCGCCTTTGTGCGCAAGCATTTCTTCGGCCGCCATCCCAAACTGCTGGAGATGGTGAAAAACATGAGCGACGAGGACATCTGGCGCCTCAATCGCGGTGGCCACGATCCGCAAAAGGTCTACGCCGCTTTCCATGCCGCGGCCCATCACCAGGGCCAGCCCAGCGTGTTGCTGGTCAAGACCATCAAGGGCTACGGCATGGGCCAGGCGGCGGAAGCGCGCAATGTGGCGCACCAGGTGAAAAAGCTCACCGACGAGGATATCCGCGAGTTCCGCGACCGCTTCAACATCCCCGTCCCCGACCACGAGCTGCCCAATCTGCCGTTCTTCAAGCCGGCCGACGACACGCCCGAGATGCAGTACCTGCACGCCCGGCGCAAGGCACTGGGCGGCTACCTGCCGCAGCGCCGGACGAAGGCGGATGAGCATCTGCTCATTCCCGAGCTGGCCGACGTGTTCAAACCCGTGCTGGAAGCCACCGCCGAGGGCCGCGAAATTTCCACCACCCAAGCCTATGTGCGCTGCCTCAACCAACTGCTGCGCGACAAGACCCTGGGCCCGCGCGTCGTGCCCATCCTGGTGGACGAGACCCGTACATTCGGCATGGAGGGGCTGTACCGGCAGATCGGCATCTATGCGCCCGAGGGGCAGAAGTACACCCCGGTGGACCGCGGCGAGGTGATGTATTACCGCGAGGACAAGGCTGGACAGATCCTGCAGGAAGGCATCACCGAAGCGGGCGGCATGTGCTCGTGGATCGCTTCGGCCACGTCCTACTCGCACAGCAACCGCATCACCATTCCGTTCTACATCTACTACTCGATGTTCGGCTTTCAGCGCATCGGCGACCTGGCATGGGCGGCGGGCGACATGCTGGCGCGCGGCTTCCTGCTGGGCGGCACCTCGGGGCGCACCACGCTCAACGGCGAAGGCCTGCAGCACGAGGACGGCCACAGCCAGATCATGGCGGCCAACATCCCCAACTGCATCAGCTACGACCCGACCTTCGCCCACGAGGTGGCCGTCATCCTGCACAGCGGCTTGAAGCGCATGGTGGAGAACCAGGAAGACGTCTATTTCTACATCACCCTGTTGAACGAGAACTATGCCCAGCCGGGGCTGAAGGCCGGCACCGAGGCGCAGATTCTCAAGGGCATGTACCTGCTGCGCGAAGGTCCCAAGCTGACGCCGCGGGTGCAGCTGCTGGGCTCGGGTTCCATCCTGCGCGAGGTCATTGCCGCAGCCGACTTGCTGGAGAAGGACTGGGGCGTGGCAGCCAATGTCTGGAGCTGCCCGAGTTTCAACGAACTGGCGCGCGATGGCCGCGACGTCGAGCGCTGGAATCTGCTGCACCCCGGCGAGCCGCAACGCCAGAGCTTCGTCGCGCAGCAGCTCGACAAGCACACCGGACCCGTGGTGGCCTCGACCGACTACGTGCGCCTGTTCGCCGAGCAGATTCGTCCCTTCCTGCCCAAGGGTCGCAACTACCGCGTCCTTGGCACCGACGGCTTCGGCCGCTCCGACACGCGCACCAAGCTGCGCCGGCACTTCGAGGTCGATCGCCATTTCGTCACACTGGCCGCCTTGCGCAGCCTGGCCGACGAGGGCGCGGTGCCCCAGGCCAAGGTGGCCGAGGCGATTGCCAAATACGGCATCGACGCTGATCGCATCAACCCCTTGCTGGCCTGAGCCCGCAACCCATCGCGGGAACCGCTGGACACATGGCGGGGTCCGCAGGGCGCTGAACAATCTGGAGACAAGAACATGGCAGTGATGGACGTGAAGGTTCCCGACATCGGGGACTTCAAGGATGTGGAAGTGATCGAAGTGCTGGTCAAACCCGGCGACACGATCAAGGTCGAGCAGTCGCTCATCACGGTGGAGAGCGACAAGGCCAGCATGGAAATTCCCAGCAGCGCGGCCGGCGTGGTGAAGTCCATGCGGGTGAAGCTGGGTGACAAGGTGAACGAAGGCACGGTGCTGCTGGAACTGGAGGCGGACGCTGGTGCAGCCGTCGCCACGCCAGCCACACCCGCACCAGCCGCACCAGCCGCACCAGCCGCACCAGCCGCACCAGCCGCACCAGCCGCACCAGCCGCGGCGCCAGCAGCCGCTGCGAACAAGCCTGGCGACGCGGCCGTCGCCCAGCCATCTCCCGCCGCTCCCACCCCGGCACCTGCCGCCGCCGGGGTGGGTTTCGCTTCCGAGCCGCGCCAGCACACGCCACCCACCGTGGCCTTGGAGCCAAGCGCGCCGTCTGCGAGCGCCTCGACTCAACTACCCCATGCCTCCCCCACGGTGCGCAAACTGGCGCGCGAGTTGGGCGTGCCGCTAGGCGAAGTCAAAGGCACGGGTCCGAAGGGGCGTATCAGCCCCGAGGATGTGCAGGCCTTCGTCAAGGCCGTGATGGCAGGCAAGGCCACGACCCAGGCTGCCGCGACGCAGTCCGTCGGCAAGCCCGCAGGCAATGGCCTGGGGCTGAACCTGCTGCCATGGCCCAAGGTGGACTTCGCCAAGTTCGGCCCCATCCGCACCGAGCCCTTGTCGCGCATCAAGAAGCTCTCGGGCCCGAACTTGGCGCGCAACTGGGCCATGATTCCGCACGTCACCCAGTTCGACGAAGCCGACATCACCGAGTTGGAAGAGTTCCGCAAGAGCAGCAACGAGCGCCTGGCCAAGCAGGGCGTCAAGCTCACCATGCTGGCCTTCGTGATGAAGGCCTGCGTGACTGCGCTCAAGGCAATGCCCGCGTTCAACGCCTCGCTCGACGAGAGCGGCGAGAACCTCATCCTGAAGGATTATGTGCATCTGGGCTTCGCCGCCGACACGCCGCAAGGCTTGGTGGTGCCGGTGCTGAAGGACGTGGACAAGAAGGGCTTCGGCCAGATCGCCACCGAGATGGGCGAGCTCGCCGCCACGGCGCGCGAGGGCAAGCTCAAGCCGTCCGACATGCAGGGGGCAACCTTCACCCTGTCCAGTCTGGGCGGCGTCGGCGGCACGGCGTTCACGCCCATCATCAACGCGCCGGAAGTGGCCATCCTCGGGTTGTCCAAGTCGCAGATCAAGCCGGTGTGGGACGGCAAGGCCTTCCAGCCAAGGTTGATGTTGCCGCTGTCGCTGTCCTACGACCATCGTGTGATCGATGGCGCAATGGCCGCGCGCTTCACCACCCTGCTCGGTGAGTTGCTGGCCGATATGCGCCGCACGTTGCTGTGAACCCCGGAGACATGCAAGATGGCAACGATTGAAGTCAAGGTTCCCGACATCGGGGACTTCAAGGATGTGGAAGTGATCGAAGTGCTGGTCAAACCCGGCGACACGATCAAGGTCGAGCAGTCGCTCATCACGGTGGAGAGCGACAAGGACAGC
>NZ_JBTRXV010000005.1:0-112667 GCF_054608695.1 Thiomonas sp. | reverse complement strand
GACGGACCTGAAGGGCCACGAGGGCGTGGTGTTCGCCCGCACCTTCGGGCACAGTGTGCTGCTCACCCTGCTGCTGGGCTTGCTCGTCTTCGCCCAACAACACTGGCTATCCTGGATGATCCCGGCGCTGCCTGGCAAGTAAGCTGCGGCGAATCGCCAAACCCAAAAGGCCCGGAACGTTGCGGTTCCGGGCCTTTTTCATGTCCGGGGCCTGTGCGGGCCCGGGGTGGGCGCCGTTTGTGGGGCGCCGGGTGTTCAGTACGCCCCGGGTGGCGCGACATGGTTGCGCCAGTGCACGCGCGAAGCCGCGATGACCCGCCCCAGCGGCGCCTTGAGCGCATCCCGCCAGGCGCTGGCACCGGGGAAGCTGGGTTGCAGCCCGAGTTGGCGCAGCACGCGGTTGCACTGGTGCACCCGCGCCAGGTGGCGGGTGACGGCGGTGTAGAACACGACGCCGATGGAGATGGACACCCCATCACCCGGGCGCACCCAATCGGTGGTGGTGCGGGTCATGTGCGGCGAGGTGGCGGGGAAGTAGACGCCGTCGCCCGGACCGACGTCGAAATCGCGCCCGTGATCGCGCAAGGCGGGATCGAGCCGGACCTTGGCCAGCGAGCCGTGCACGATGAATTCCTCCACCTCGCGCGCGGACACCACGGCGCGGTCGCGGTGGTCGAACACGGTCATGATCTTGCGGCCGCGAATCTGCAGCCAGAAGTTGTTCTCGCGGTCGATGTGGAAGGGCGTCACCGAAGGTGGTGCGGAAATGAAGATGAAGCCGGCGACGCGAAACAGCCCCGGCTGCGACGGCTCGATCAGCGGCCGGGCGCTGGCCATGACTTCGTCGAGAAAGGCGGCGTAATGCGGGTCGGTCTGCACGTTGTACAGCGCCACCCACGAGCCGGGCTCCTCGATGCGGGCGAACACCGCGTCGATGTCTTGGCCGTCAGGCGTCTTGGGGGTGTGAAAGAACTCCGAGGTTTGCGAGCTGCCGGGGCGAATGAAGCGGCACTGCCGGCTGGGCATGAGGTCGTGCGCCAGCTGGGCCAGACGGGGCAGTTGCATCAGCGGGTGGCGGTCGAAATCGTGCCGGATGGGGCTGATGCGGTGGCTGGAAAACTGGGCCGGATCGACAGCGTGAAGGTGCCCTTGCGCCTGCGCGAGCAAAGCGTCTTTTGGGCGGTCCAAACCCGACCCACAGACATCCGATGTTTGCACCAAGCTCATAGCTTCTCCCCTTGATCATTCATGCGCGCCCACTTGCGAGCAGAGGCTCGGGGCGGAGCGGTTTATCGTCCGTAGCCTAGGCTGAGAAGGGCTTTAGGGCATCCCGTTTTAGCGGGGGGTCATTTGTCGAATCAGTCTGAAATTGCGACTTTTGATCTGCATGAACGCCACCACCCCTCCGCAAGCGTTCGCCGCCGCGCCGCTTGGTGTCCTGCAGTTTGGCGGGAAAGGGGCGGTTCTCGGTTCAATCGTGCTTGGCAACGGTTACTTTTTTGAAAACAAACCCTCTGAATGAAGTAAACGAGAGTTCTGGATGCAAAATTACATTCATCTTATGCTCCACACATTTCCATCGGTCTTGTTCATCGTACCCAATTTTCTTCATGGAGGCGATGAATGAACTTTCTCGCTCAATCTTGCATGGATAATATCCACTACCACCGCCACTCTCAATCGTTACAAATTCGCTTGCCGGCGACAATGGAATTTTGTTGACAATGATGTATTCGGGCCTTGCGTTGTATTTTTCTAAAAGCTCATGTAATTTCTCTTCTATGTAATGAATGGCTCCGGAGGTATAAAAAATATCGGCTTTTTGCATCAGTTGCTGGTCAGTTGTAAAAAATAGGTGTTCACCGTCCAGGTGTTCTTTTATTCGATTGCCGGAATCTACGACTTCGGGTAGCTCGCATACAGTCCATAGCAAATTAGAGGAGAAAGTAAAATATTTTGAAAATGCATAATAGCTAACGCCGACAGAGCCGCCAAAATCAAATATAGTCGTGAGATTCTTTGAATTAAGTATGTTGTAAAGCCAAAACAATACTGGATAGTCATGGGAACTTAACTTCATTCGTTCCTTCAGCCACTCGTCGTGATTGAGCTTGAAACCAGCGGGAATACTATATTTTTTAATATACTCGTTCGCTTCTCCGAATGAATTAAATGCACCTAGATGTGTGGCGTACCAACCAGGCTTCGCAAAAAAATTTCGCTGTGCGCGTGCGTCAAGGACGAATGTTGGCGTTACAGATTTCAGAAGACTTTTTATTCTTGTCATAATGTGAATGAAAAACAGATGAAAGAAGTCGAAGTGTTCCCTGATCACACATCCCCACCCACTTGCGAGCAGAGGCTTGGAGTGGAATGGTCTATCGTTCTAGCTTAGGCTGAGAATGGCTGTTGTGCACCCCGTTTTAGCGGGGGATCGTTTGTCAAATCACTTTGAAGTGGCGACTTTTATCCGCATGGACGCCACCACCCCGCCGCAAGCCTTTGTCGCCGTGCTGGCCGGGGCCATGCTGCACGCGTGCTGGAACGTGGCAGCGCGCCGGGACCGGCATCTGGAAACCGCGCTGGTGGTGGCGGGAGGCGCGGTGCTGGCCCTGTCGGCATTGCCCTTTTTGCGCCAGCCAGCACCGGCGGCATGGCCGCATCTGTTGTTCTCGGCCTTGCTGCATGTGGCTTACTTCGGTCTGCCGGCTGCGGCGTATGCGCGTGCCGGTGTGGCCGTGGCGCCCCAGCTGGTGTTGCTGGCGGCGGTGTGGTGGTTCGCCGAGCCGCTGACCCCCGTGGCCTGGATCGGCGTCATGGCTATCTGCGCCGGGGTGCTGCTGATGCGCAGCCGCTGGCGGCCCGGCGAAGCCGAGGCCAGCATCCCCGCCCTGGCCAATGCCGTGGTCATCGCCGCCTACACCCTGAACGGTGCCGCCGGCGCCCGCCTCTGCAGCGCATTGGGGGCTTATGCCTTGTGGATCTTCCCGCTCACCGCGCTGCCGACCTTGGCGTGGCTGCTGCGCGGCAGGTGGGCTTCGATGGCGCCCCGACGCTTGCTGGAGAGTTTGCGCTGGACCGATCTGCAGCGCGGCTTGGGTGGTGGTGCAAGCAGCTTGGTGTCTTATGCGCTGGCGCTGTGGGCCATGACCATTGCCCCGGTGGCGCCGGTGGCGGCATTGCGCGAAACGTCCGATGCTGTTTGGCGTGGTGCTGGCCCGCCTGGTGTTGCGCGAGCGCCCGCCGGCGCGCGCCTGGGTTGAGTGCCCCACCCGTTCGGTGTGGCGGAAATCGATGGTTGGGAGGGGCGCACCAACCCTGTTGTCTCAGTCGCAACCACTACTGGCGCGCTTCGCGCAAGCTGAACAGCAGGTAGTTGTCGGCGGATTGTTGCAGCCGGATTTGCACCGGCAGGTTTTGCAGCGCGGGAGCCAGCCAGACCTCGGCGCCGAGGCCGTGGGAGTCGGCCGGGTGCGCGAGGTGCCAGGTGACGAGCGGGCCGACGCCGGTTTGCAGCGTGTCCTGCCCGAGGATGGTGAAGTCCCAGGTGGTGGTGCCGCTGGGCCGGGCCACTTCGAAGGCCAGATGTTGGCCGACGCGGAAATCCTGCGGCTGGGTGCTGAGCTGGTGGGCGAGCTGCATGAAGATGCTGGCGCTGTCCTGCAGGTGTTGCGACAGCGGCATGACGGTGCTGATGGCGGAGAAGCTGAGCGTGCCCTTGTCGCGGTTGAAATTCACCGCCTTGCGCCGCGTGAAGATGCGCTCGACATAGCGGTCGGGCGCCAGCCAGTTGCCGTCGATGCGCCCGGTGCTGGTGTAGGAAAAACTGACCAGCGCGGCGCCGGAGATTTCAAGCCGGTAGCTGTTGCCGTCGCGCACCCACAGCAGCGCGCCGTCGCCATGCAGAGGGCCGCGGTAGTTGCCACTGAGTTCATAGCGCAATTCGGTCGATGGCGGCCAGCCGAAGGCGTCGGTTGTGGCGGGTGTCGAAGCCGGCGCCGATGCGGTGGAACTGGCTACCTCTGCTGTTGTTGTCGCGGCGGGCTGGATGGTCCCGGCGGCACTGGCTGGCTTCGCCGCTTGGGAGGCGCCGCCTGGCGCCGTCCCGGTCTGCATGCCGGGCTTTGTGGACGGCGCACTCGACGCGACCGCCGGCGGGGTTGGCGTCGCAGCCGGGGCGGGGAATGGCGGTGCCGATGGCGCCATCGCGGGCGGACGCGAAACCGCCACCTGGCCGGACGCATCCCCCCCACCCAGGGAGCGCGCCACGGGCGGCGCGGACTCCACCGGCGGCGGCCCCATGCCGGTCTGGGTTTGCGAGGCCGCGATCTCGGGCCGGGACGCTGCCGCCTGGGGGGAAGCCGGTCTCAGTTGCAAGCCGCGCGCAGGCTCGGCGGCATGTGGCGCGGCGGCCGTGGTGGGTGCGGGCGTGGCACTTGGGGCCGGACGGGCGCTGGGCATGAGCAGGCGCGCGAAGATGGGCTCGGGCAGGCGCCCGGGCTCGATCGGGGCGAAGGCATCGCCCAGCGCGTGCAGCGCCAGGGCATGCAGCACGAGCACCAGTGCCAGCCAGACCCCCATCAGGCGCCAACCCGGCCCGCCTCCTGGGCTTGGGGGTCGGGCGCGTGTTGGCGGATGTGGTCGCGGCATGTGCGCATTGTGCCGCGCGGCTCGACGCTCGCGCCCGAGGCGAATCGGCGGGACGGGCATGTGGTCGCATGCGGTGCGCGCTTGGTCTGTCGTGTGTCGCCGCCGGAGTGCAAGCTCGCGGCTTTTGCCTGCACACCCCGAGTCCGACGCGCTCCTAGAATCGTCCGGATCCTTCAGCATCGCGGCCAGCAGGCCCCCATTCCATGAAACTCGCAAGCCTCAAAGACGGATCGCGCGACGGCCAGCTCGCCGTGGTGTCGCGCGATCTCAAACATGCCGTGTTCACGCAAGGCATCACCCGATTGCAGCAGGCGCTGGACGACTGGGATTTCGCCGCACCGCAATTGCAGGACTTGTCGGACGCGCTCAACGCCGGGCGCGCGGCGCAGGCTTTCGCCTTCGACCCGGCGCAATGCATGGCGCCGCTGCCGCGCGCCTACCAGTGGGCCGACGGCTCGGCCTATCTCAACCACGTGGAGCTGGTGCGCAAGGCGCGCGGTGCCGACATACCGCAGAGTTTTTTCACCGACCCGCTGATGTATCAGGGCGCGAGCGACCACATGCTGGGTGCGCGCGATGCCATCGAGGCCGCCAGCGAAGACTGGGGCATCGACTTCGAGGCCGAGGTGGCGGTGGTCACCGGCGATGTGCCGATGGGCACGACGGCCGATGCGGCGCTGGAGCACATTCGCCTGGTGATGCTGGCCAACGACGTGAGCTTGCGTCATCTCATTCCCCCCGAACTGGCCAAGGGCTTCGGCTTTTTCCAGAGCAAGCCCGCCAGCGGTTTCAGCCCGGTGGCGGTCACGCCCGATGAGCTCGGCACGGCGTGGAAAGGCGGGCGTCTGCACCTGGACATGCGGGTGCACTGGAACGGTCAATTGGTGGGCTCGGCCAACGCCGGGCCGGAGATGCGCTTTCACTTCGGCCAGCTCATCGCCCATGTGGCCAAGACGCGGGTGCTGGCGGCGGGCAGCATCGTCGGCTCCGGCACGGTGTCGAGCCAGGACCGCGCGCGCGGCTACTCCTGCATCGCCGAGCTGCGTGCGCTGGAGATGATCGAGCATGGCGAGGCGCGCACCGCCTTCATGCATTTCGGCGACAGCGTGCGCATCGACATGCTCGACGCGCAGGGCAAGAGCGTGTTCGGCGCCATCGAGCAGAAGGTGGTGCAGGCCGGCGCAGCGTGATGCTGCGCCGGCATCAGGCCGGTGTCAGGCGCCGCCGTGGTCAGGGATGCTGGTTGCCGTAGCGGATGCCGGCCTTGACCGAGGCGATGGCCTGGTCGATCTGGGCGATGGCATGCACCCGCCATCCGCCCTTGTTGGGGATGGCGACTTGCAGCTGTTGGCGCGCGGCCACCAGCGCACGCAGGGCTTCATGCATATGCGGCTGCGGCGCGGCGCTGGCCAGCGGCAGGCCGGCGATGAGCGCGCTGCCCAGGGCGATGGTGGCGATGATTTTTTGCATGCAATAACTCCTTGAGATGGGCCTGCGGGCGACAGGTTGTTGGTTGGCTTTGCCTGCGGGCGATGGTTGCGGGTTTGCGTTTCGCCGTTCACGCCATTTGGCGGTTTGGGCTTGGCTCTGTAACGTTGCGGCGCGCCGCATTGCGACAGCCTGCGGCCTGTCGATGTAAGCGCTTGTCACCACGCGCAGCCAAGCCATGTTTCCAAGCCCTGCAGGCGGCGCTATGCTGGCCGCATCGCTTGCGAGGCCCGCCATGAACCCCTACACCCAAGGTCAAGCCATGCCCGGCATGGAGTTTTTCCAGTCGCTGCTCAAGGGCTCGGGCATGCCCACGGGTTTTGCCAGCTGGATGGCGCCGACCATGGACCCGAAGGAGCTGGAGCAGAAGATCACCGACTTGAAAGCGGTGCTGCAATGGCTGGAGGCCAACGCGCGCCTGACCCAGGCCACGATTCAGACCCTGGAGGTGCAGCGCATGACCTTGTCGGCGCTGAAGACCATGAATGTCGATCTGGGCGATCTGGCCAGTCGCATGACCGAGGCCATGCAGGCCGGCGCCCAGACCATGGGCGCTGCGGCCGCGCCGTCGGCCGGTGGCGCGACGAACGCGGAGGAATCCCAAGCGGAGGATGAGCCTGAGCCCGAAGCGGTTTGGGACGAAGAACCAGAGCCTGAATCGGAGTCCGGGGCGGCAGCGCAGCACGCCACGGCCGAGTCGTCAGGCGCTGCATCAGCCCTGCCAGGCGTGATGGACCCGATGCAGTGGTGGAATGCGGTGAGCCAGCAGTTCTCCCAGGTGGCGACGCAGGCGTTGCGCGAAAGCCCCTGGCCCATGCCGCCGGGTGGTGCTGCGGCTGGCGTTGCCGGTGCATCCGAATCGCCGCCTTCGCCTGCGCGTCGATCCGCCAGCAAGCCCGTGGCGCGCAAGCCCAAATCCGCCGTGCGCGGCTCCGGTGGTCGGGCGGCGTCCAAAGCCGCGGCCAAATCCCCAGCCAAAGCCGCCGCCAAAGTCTCGACCCAAGCCCCAACCCAGGGCGCCCCGAGCTCCGTGCGCAAGGCCGCCGGTGCGCCGCGCTCGGCAGCAAGCAAGACGCGGCGCAAATAACACGCTGCAGCGTGCAGGCGCAGAGCAAAGGCTGCAAGCGACGGGTTTGCTGCTGACGTGGCTTGCCGAAGGTTGGACAAGACTCTGGCTCAGCGCTTGAGCGTGACCCTTGTCGGCGTCCGGCTCTTGGCAGCCATCCGCACCTGGCCGCAGCCGTGGCGTGAAAATAGCGTCGACAAGCCCTAGCATCGTGCCCTTGTGGAGTCGGCCCGGTGTCGTCCGGCCCGTTCGATCCAAGCCCTTCGTTTCACCATTCTTCATGCGCTTCATCACTGCCCACTCAAGCCACACCCACTGGACCGCCGCGTTGGAGCAGGCGCTGGGCCAAGTGGCGCGCGCGCGAGCGCAGCCCGACACGATTGCGCGGCCGAATCTGGGCATCGTCTACTTCACCGAGGCTTTCGCCCCCGCTGCCGAGGCGCTGCTGGCGGCGTTACGCGCCCGCACCGGGGTGGCCCACTGGGTCGGCGGCGTGGGCGTGGGCATCGCGGCCGATGGGCAGGAGTATTTCGACCAGCCCGCGCTGGCTTTGATGTTGCTGCAAATTCCCTTGCGCGACTTCCGCGTGTTCTCCGGACTCAAGCCGCTGGCACCGGCATCCACGGGTTGGCGCGGCGCCGAGACCGCGCTGGTGCATGGCGACCCGGCGACGCCGGACATGGATGACCTGGTGCGCGACATGGCTGGGCGCACGGCGTCGAACCGGGTCTGGGGCGGCCTGGTGTCGTCGCGCCAGGCGGCGGTGCAGATTGCCGACGGCGTGTTCCGAGGTGGCATTTCGGGCGTGGCGTTTTCCGCGCGGGTGGCCTTGGCCGGCGGGCTCACCCAGGGTTGCGAGCCGGTGGGGCCGCCGCGTGCCATCACCCGCTGCACGCAGAACGTGATTTACGCCCTCGACGGCGAACCGGCGCTGGGCTTGCTGCTGCGGGACCTGGGCGAGGAGGTGCTGGAACTTCCCCGTCTGGCGCCGCGGCTGCGTGCCACCCTGGCGGGACTGTCGCCGGGCGTTGCCGAGGCGCGGCCCATGCCGCGCCACATAGGCGCGGAAACCTCCATGCGCCATCTCATCGGCGTGGACCCATCCGGGCGCGGCGTGGCCATTGCCGGCTCTCCCGAGCCGGGCATGCTGTTGCGCTTTTGCCGGCGCGATGTGCACGCGGCGCGGCGTGACCTGATCCGCCTGTGTGCCGAAGTGCGCGAGGAACTGGAGCAGCGCCGCGAGGCGCGCATGGCCACCACGTTGCCGCATGCCGCCGCCAGCGCTGGTGCGTCCCGGGCTTCGGTGCCGGCGCGTGGGGCGGTCTACGTGTCATGCACCGGCCGTGGCGGGGCGCATTTCGGCGGACCTTCGGCTGAGCTGGCGTTGGTCCGCCAGCATCTGGGCGACATGCCGCTGATCGGCTTTTTCGCCGCCGGGGAAATTGCCGGTGACCGCCTTTACGGCTACACCGGGGTGTTGACCGTCTTCAGCGAAGACCCGGCAATGTAAGTGCTCGCTTAGCTTGCGGCCAAGCCTGGCTAGGCTCGCGAGCAGCCAAGCCGGCGCTGCGGCCGGCGCCAATGGAGCAGAAGGCGCAGAGGGAGGCGGTTGCGCCAGCAATGCAGCCGGCAGCCATGCGCCAAGCCCGAGCAGAACAACCAGCGGCCAGATCAGAGGCCTGCCGGCCCTGCGGCCCGATGGCGATGACCAAAGCCCCATGATGGCGCGCGCTCCACGGTAAGACCCCAAGGCAAATCAAGCGGGTGGAGTTGCAGTGTCGGGGCGCAGTGCTGGGCTGCCAAGGGCATGCGGTTTTTGCAACCGGACTCCCTTCACCCCTGCAGGAGGCAAAGCCGGCTGGCGGACTTTTGGGCGCGGCTCAGGCCGCTGGGCGCAGCAGGGCGATGAGGCCGTTGAGCTCGTCGAGCGAGTGAAAGCCCAGGCTGATTTCGCCGCGCAAGGCGGCCCCGCTGCCCTTGACGCGAATGTGCACCGGCGCGGCCAGATGCTCGGCCAGCTCGGTTTCGATGCGTTGCAGCTCGCGCGCATCGCGGTCCGGCGCTGCAGCGGCGCGTGGCTTGGCGCTGCCGTCTTGCGCGGCGCGGGCGCACAGGCGCTCGGTTTCGCGCACCGACAGGCGCTTGGCATGCACTTGTTGCGCCACTTGCACCTGGGCGGCGCCGTCCAGCGCCAGCAGGGCGCGGGCGTGGCCCATGTCCAGGTCGCCGGCCAGCAACATGGCCTGTACCGGCTGGGCAAGGTTGATGAGGCGCAGCAGATTGCTCACCGCGGTGCGCGAGCGCCCCACCGCCTGCGCCGCCTGTTCGTGGGTGAAGCGGAACTCGGCGATGAGGCGCTGAATGCCCTGGGCCTCCTCCAGCGGGTTCAAGTCTTCACGCTGGATGTTCTCGATCAGCGCCATCGCCAGCGCGGCCTGGTCGGGCACCTCGCGCACCAGCACCGGCACCACGTCCAGCCCGGCCAGCCGGGCGGCCCGGGTGCGGCGTTCGCCGGCGATGATCTCGTAGCGGCCTTCGCCCAGCGGGCGCACCAGGATGGGCTGCATCACGCCCTGGGCCTTGATGCTCTCGGCCAGCTCGTACAGCGCCCCCTCGTCCATGCGGGTGCGCGGCTGGTATTTGCCGGGCACCAGGACTTCCAGCGGCAGGCTGGAGGGGCTGCCGGCCGGGGCGATATCGGCCCCTTGCGCGCCGAGCAGGGCTTCGAGGCCCAGACCCAGGCCTTTGCGTTTTTTGCCGGAAGCCGGCGGCGGAGTGGAGGGATTGGCGCTCATGGGAGGTTCGATGAATGGAATGGGGATGCTGCTGCTGGCGGTGCCACCGAACCGGCGGGGTTCGCCGCCACGGCAGCCGCAGCCAGTTCCTGCAGCCAGGCGCGGCCCTGCGGCCAGTCGCCCAGGCCGCTGGCGCTGTTGATATGCCCGAGCGCGCCGACATCCGTGTGGCGGGCGCCCCAGGTTGCGGCCATGCGTGCCGCGGCCTGGGTGCTGCAAAACGGGTCGTCGCTGCTGCTCAGCAGATGCGCCGGAAATGGCAGGCGCTGCAGCGGGTGGCTAGTCCAGCTGTGCAGGGCGGGCGGCAAGTCGGCGCGGGTCAAGTCGGGCGGCGCCACCAGCAAGGCTGCTAGCACCCGCCCGGCGCGGTTGTTGCTGGACGGGCTGAAGTTCGGACTGGCCGCGACCCAGCCTGCGACGAGATGGCAGCCCAGGCTGTGCGCGGCCAGCAGCACGGGCCCAGGGGCCTGGTTGACGGCTTCTTCGAGCTGGCAGATCCAGTCGCCGCGCAGTGGGGCGTCCCAATCGTGTTGCTGCACACGCAGGTCGCCATGCAGCGCTTCCCAGCGGCTTTGCCAGTGCTCGGGCCCCGAGCCTTGCCAGCCGGGCAGCAGCAGAACGGTGGGAGCGGCGATCATGGCTTCAGGCGGCAGCCACGGAGGCCGTAGCCGGACTGCGGACGCGGCGCACCATTTCCTGGGCGAACTCGATATAGGCGACCGCGCCCCGGCTGGATTTGTCGAACACCACACCGGGCTGGCCGTAGCTCGGCGCCTCGGCCAGGCGCACGTTGCGCGGAATGACGCTCTCGAACACCTTGGCGCCGAAATGGGTCTTGAGCTGTTCGCTGACCTGCTGCTGCAGGGTGATGCGCGGGTCGAACATCACCCGCAGCAGGCCGATGAGCACGAGTTCGGGGTTGAACTTGGCATGGACCTGGCGCACGGTGTTGACCAGGTCCGACAGGCCTTCGAGGGCGAAATACTCGCATTGCATGGGCACGATCACGCCATGCGCGGCGCACAGGCCGTTGAGGGTGAGCAGACCGAGCGAAGGTGGCGTGTCGATGAGGATGAAGTCGTAGTCCGGCGCGATCGGCTTGAGCACGTCTTTCAGCCGGTGTTCGCGCCGCTCCAGGTCCACCAGCTCGACTTCGGCGCCGGCCAGTTCGCGGTTGGCGCCGAGCACGTCGTAGCCGGCCCTGTCACTGTGGCGGCGGACTTCGGCCACGCCAGCCATGCCCAGCAGCACCTGGTAGACGCTGGGCGCGAGGCCGCGCTTGTCGATGCCCGAGCCCATGGTGGCATTGCCCTGCGGGTCGAGGTCGACCAGCAGCACGCGCTGGCCGACCTGGGCCAGCCCGGCGGCAAGGTTGACGCAGGTGGTGGTCTTGCCGACCCCGCCTTTCTGATTGGCGATGCAAAAGACCGATGCCATGGGGTTCCCTTACTGACCTTGCACGGGGTTGGGCGGCGTTGAATTGCTGCGCCGCAGCATCCATACCACGCAGCGTTGCGCATCCAGATCGGGCACGGTCAGTGCCTCCACATGGGCGTCGATCTCGACCGGTAAAGCGGCCAATTCGGCTTGCGGCGCATGGCCCTTCATCGCGGCCCAGCAGCCGCCCTCGCCCAGCAAAGGCGTCGTGAGCTGGATCAGGGTGCCGAGGTCGCTGAACGCCCGGCTGGTGATGCAGTCGAAACTGGGCTGCGTCAGGCGCTCCACCCGGCCATGCGCCACCTGGACCTGGGGCAAGCGCAATTCGGCCGCCGCTTGTTGCATGAACGCGCACTTTTTTTGCACTGCGTCATTCAACACGATCGGCATCTCGGGCAGCATGATGGCCAGCACCAGCCCGGGCAAGCCGCCGCCGGAGCCGACATCCAGCAAGCGCCGCGGCGCCCGTGCGGCCAGGCTCGGCACGAGGGCGAGGCAATCCGCCAGATGCAGGGTGAACATCTGCTGCGGCGCGCGCACCGCGGTGAGGTTGTAGACCCGATTCCAGCGTTCGAGCAGCTCGAGATAGGCCAGGAGCTGCGCGCGCTGCGTGGGGGTGGCTGGCAATTGCAGCGCGAGCAGCAGACGGTCGAGGCGCTCGGATGCGCTCGCGTTCTCGGCAGGGTGTTGCCGCCGGCTGGTGGGGCTGATGACGTTGGCCTGGCCATGGACGGCCGAGGCATGTTCTTTGGCACGGCTTGCGGGGAGACGTTGCATCGGCAATGGCGAATCAGGCGGCTTGTGACGGTGCGGCCGCGGGGCGCAACCGGCGTTTGCGCAAATGCACCAGCAAGAGCGAGATCGCAGCCGGCGTCACGCCAGAAAGGCGTGAGGCTAGGCCCAGGGTTTGCGGCCGTGCGCGCCCCAGTTTTTGCCGCACCTCGATGGACAGGCCGGAAACGGCGTCGTAGTCGAGATCGGCCGGCAGGGATAGATGCTCGTACTCGGCCGCGCGCAGCACGTCTTGCTGCTGCCGGTCGATGTAGCCGGCGTACTTCACGCCAATTTGCACCTGCTCGGCCTCTTCAGGCTGCAGGGCCTCCGGCGGGGCGAAGCGGCCCTCGAGCGCATTGACCAGGCGGTTGTATTCGACTTCCGGCCGGCGCAGCAGGTCTTCGAGCCGGTATTCGCGCTCGATCGTCTGGCCGACGAGTTGCAGCGCCTCCGCAGGCGGCAAGGTCTCGGGCTGCACCCAGGTGGAGCGCAGACGCTGGCGCTCGCGCTCGATGGCGTCGCGCTTGCGGCAGAAGGCGTCCCAGCGGGCGTCGTCTACCAGGCCGAGTTTGCGACCGGCCTCGGTCAGGCGCAGGTCGGCGTTGTCTTCGCGCAGGCTCAGGCGGTATTCGGCGCGGCTGGTGAACATGCGGTAGGGCTCGCTCACACCCTTGGTGATGAGGTCGTCGACCAGCACGCCGAGATAGGCTTGGTCGCGCGCCGGGCACCAAGGCTCGCGCCCCTGCGCCTGCAGCGCGGCGTTGGTCCCAGCCAGTAGACCCTGCGCCGCAGCCTCCTCGTAGCCCGTGGTGCCGTTGATTTGCCCGGCGAAGAACAAGCCGCCGATGGCCCGTGTTTCCAGCGATGTTTTCAACGCCCGCGGGTCGAAGTAGTCGTACTCGATGGCGTATCCTGGGCGCAGCAGGTGCGCCTGCTCCAAACCCGGAATGCTGTGCACCAGTTCGAGTTGCACGTCGAATGGCAGGCTGGTGGAAATACCGTTGGGATAGAACTCGTGGGTGCTCAGACCCTCCGGCTCGAGGAAGATCTGGTGGGCGTCCTTGCTGGCAAAGCGGTGAATCTTGTCTTCGATGCTGGGGCAGTAGCGCGGTCCGACACCTTCGATCACGCCAGTGTACATCGGGCTGCGGTCGAGGCCGCCGCGGATGATGTCGTGGGTGCGCGAGTTGGTATGCGTGATCCAGCAGGGGACCTGTGTTGGATGCTGTTCGGCACGACCGAGGAAGCTGAAGACGGGAACGGGATGGAGGTCGCCGGGCTGCTCTTCCATCTTGGAAAAGTCGATGCTGCGACCATCGATACGCGGCGGCGTACCCGTTTTGAGACGCCCTTGCGGCAGCTTCAGTTCGCGAAGGCGCTGCGCGAGCGAAATGGCGGGAGGGTCGCCAGCGCGGCCTGCGGCGTAATGGTCCAGGCCGATGTGGATTTTGCCGTCGAGGAAGGTGCCGGCCGTGAGCACCACGCTGCGCGCACGGAAGCGGATCCCGCTTTGCGTGATGGCGCCGTTGACGCGATCGCCCTGCCCGGTGGATTCGATCATCAGATCATCGACGGCCTGCTGGAATAGCCAGAGCTGGGTCTGATTTTCGAGCCGTTTGCGGATGTCGGCTTTGTATAGCAGTCGGTCTGCCTGGGCGCGAGTCGCTCGGACCGCCGGGCCTTTGCTGCCGTTGAGGACGCGAAACTGGATGCCAGCTTCGTCGGTGGCTGCTGCCATGGCCCCGCCGAGCGCGTCGATTTCTTTCACCAGGTGGCCCTTGCCGATGCCACCGATGGACGGATTGCACGACATCTGACCCAGGGTTTCAATGTTGTGCGTCAGCAGCAAAGTCGCCGCGCCCACGCGCGCAGCCGCCAGCGCTGCTTCGGTGCCGGCATGGCCACCGCCGACGACAATGACATCGAAATTTTTTGGGTAATCCATACGTGACGTATCCCTTGCAACGTTCTCATTGTAGGTCGAGCTTCGTTTCAGCACTGGAATGTTCCACGTGGAACATTCCAGTGCTTGGGTGCGCAGGTTGTAGTCCCGCGGTGCTAAATGCGAAAAAATTCCATTAGCAACTGGCAATGATTCGTCTAAATGCCGTGCAAAATGGATTTAAGTTTCATGTAAGTGAGCTGAAATAAGGTCATGCTTCATTTCTTATTGATGGAGTCGATTGACATGAATGCCCCCCTCTGTCTTTCCTTTCGCCCCGTCATCAAGGCGACATTCTTTCGTGCCGCCCTTGCCGCAGGGGTCACGCTCGCAGGACTGGGTTCCGCTTTTGCTTTCGGGGAGTTCCCGAGCAAGGTTCCTGTTCCAGCTGACAATCCCATGACGCCACAGAAGATCGCCCTTGGCAAACAGCTGTATTTCGACCCAAGGATTTCATTGAGTGGCAATGTCTCCTGTGATTCATGCCATAGGGTCACCAGTAATGGAAGTGATAGCCTGCCGCTTTCGTTTGGTGTCCTGGGCCGGGTGGATGTGTCACGCCATGCCCCGACAGTTTTCAATGCTGCCTTCAACACGGTTCAGTTCTGGGATGGTCGTGCGAAAAGCCTCGAAGGCCAGGCCAAAGGGCCTTTGCTGAATCCGATTGAAATGGGTATGCCGAATGGGGCGGCTGTGGTCCATCGCTTGGAGGAAATTAAGGGTTATAGCAAAGAGTTTGTCCAGGTTTTTGGGGTCAAAGACCCGATGACGTTCGAACATGTTGTGCAAGCCATTTCAACCTATGAACGCACGTTGGTGACACCAGACAGCGCGTATGACCGTTATGTCAAGGGTGATAAGTCGGCGATGAGCACGAGCGCAGTTCAGGGCATGCGTCTTGTGAAGTCCGAAGGGTGTGTGATGTGCCATAGTGGGGCCATGTTTGACAATCCTGGCACGCCCATGGGCACCGGTTGGTACCAGAAGTTTCCGGTTTACGCGAAGAATCCAGCTTGCTCGAGTGATATGGAGAAATATGATCTCATGAAGGACCCGGGCCGATTTGACGTGACTCACAAAGTTTCGGATGAGCATAAGTTCAAGGTCCCAAGCTGGAGAAATGTTGCGCTTGAAGCGCCTTACTTCCATAACGGATCGGTCCAAAAACTGTCCGATGCCATACGGATCATGGCGGTTTGCGAGTTGAACAAGTCGCTGACAGACGGACAGGTTCAGTCTATTTCGGCCTTCATGAACAGTTTGACAGGCAAGTTCCCGAAAGAAACTTTGCCACGTGAGCCGCAAACGCCTGGCACGACCATCATGATGCACGTTGCAAAGTTGGAGAAAACGGCGGAGGAAACCAAGGCGCAATGAGGTTTGCGACGCAACTGTCATAAGTGTCTGGTTTCTAGCCAGTGCGGTCAGTACGTTCTGGGGCTGTTCCACGTGGAACAGCCCCATCGTTTTGTGCGGCTCGCTGGAAGCGAGCCCAAAGGCGGCTACACTCGGTTACAACAAGCTCAACCGAAGAGCGAGCAAGCCATGAAATACACAGCCCCGTTGCGTCAGTTCACCCGTTGGTCCTGGGCCATCGCCCTGCTTCTGATGGGCCTGGCGTCCGCCCATGCTGCGCCTCCGGCGATGACCATTGAGCTGAAAAAACTAAGCGAACAAGTCTATGTCGCCGTGGGCGAGGCAGGTCCCGCCAGTTCTGCCAATCGGGGATTCAACTCCAATGCCGGGTTCGTCATCACCAAGGCTGGGGTTGTGGTCTTCGATACCCTGGGCACGCCGGTGCTGGGCGAAGCCCTGGTGCGGGCCATCAAGACCGTCACGGATCAACCCATCAAACTCGTGATCGTGAGCCATTACCACGCGGACCATTTCTATGGCCTGCAGGCCTTCAAGGATCAGGGGGCTGAAATTTGGGCGGACGTGAAAGCAAGACATGAGTTGGGCACGGACCTTTTCAAGCAGCGTCTCCAGCAACGTCAGCGTGACTTGTTTCCCGACGTGGACGAAAACCAAAAAATCGTCCCCGCCGATCGCTGGCTGAATGGCGACACCCATTTCGAGATGGGCGGCACCCACTTCAAGATCATCTATGCCGGCCCGGCGCATACGGCCGAGGACATTCTGCTCTGGGCGCAGGAGCCCCGGGTGCTCTTCGCTGGCGACTTGTTCTTCCAGGGGCGGGTGCCTTATGTCGTTGGAGCCAATCTGCGCGGCTGGCTGGCGTCGATGGACAAGATGACGACGCTGGATGCAGCCTGGGTGGTGCCTGGGCATGGCCAGCCCTCGAAGGACCCGATGCCGGGCATCACCATGACGCGGGACTACTTGCAGTTTCTCATGGCGCAAATGGGCCGGGGCGCGGACGACATGCTCTCCTTTGATGAGGCCTATGACCGCGTCGACTGGGGACGCTGGAAGTCCATGCCGGCCTTCGACGCTGCCAACCGGCTGAATGCCTACACCGCTTACCTGGAGATGCAGCAGGAGACGCTGAAGAAATAGGCCACGACCCAACGCGGCCGCTGCCCATGCAATCTCAGCGGGCAGCCGCGCCGAAAAAGGCGTCCCAGGCGGTCTTGGCAATGAGCAGCGCAACGATGGCCAAAAACATCCAGCGGACGAAGTGCGTGCCACGGCGCATCGCCAAGCGCGTACCCAAAACACTGCCAGTGATATTGCTCACGGCAATGAGTGCCGCGTAAGGCCACATCACATGGCCCTTGGCCGCGAACAGGATGAGCGCGGCCAAGTTGCAGGCGACGTTGACAACTTTGGCGCTGGCGGTGGCGTGAAGAAAGTCATAGCCAAAACCACGCACGAACAGGAACACCAGAAAATTCCCCGTTCCCGGCCCGAAAAACCCATCATAAAAACCAATGACGCCGCCGCCAATCGCCGCAAGAACCGTCTCGGTACGCCCTGTCAGGTGCGGTTTGTGATGATGCCCCAGATCCTTGCGCCAGAGGGTGTAGACCAGGACGATGGTGAGAATGAAAGGCAATGCCTTGCGAAAATCGCCCGATTCAATATGCGATATGGCGAGCGCGCCGAAGAAGGACCCGACGAAGGCAGCCAGGGCGGCCGGCAAAACCGTGCTCCAGGGGATACGAACCCGCCGCAGGAAAGACAGCATGGCCGCGGAAGTCCCCCAGATGGCACCGCCCTTGTTGGTGCCGAACAAGGTTGCCGGTGGCGTGGTGGGGAAAGCCGAAAACAGCGCCGGGACCAGGATCAGCCCGCCGCCGCCCACAATGGAATCCACAAAGCCGGCGGCCAGCGCGGCAAGGGCCAGGGTCAACAGGCCATAGTCCATAGGCGGGAGATGGAGGATTGCATGACGGGTGCATGAGGACGCGCCGCCGTGGTGCGAAAAAGAAAAGGCGCCTGAACCGCTGGTTCGGGCGCCCGTTTCAGCATATGGCCGCTGATGGCTTGGGGATTTTGCGGTGGACCGCAACCCCTATGGGCTGTCTCCTCAGTGCTCCCCTTGTGTCATTTGACGCGTGAGCATTGCGAACACGCAAGATTATTGAGGCATACAAGCAAAGGCGCACGCGGGAAAACCCGAGCTATTTTGGTGCATTGCAGCAAAATTGGGCTACCGTTCGGCTCAATGTCCCAGGCCGGGGAATAGCTTGAGCAAGCCGTCGCTCATCATTTCCACCGAGAGCGCTGCCAGAATCAAGCCCATGAGTCGCGTCATCACGTTGATTCCGGTCTTGCCCAGTGCCCTGGCAATGGGTTGGGCCGCACGAAACGCCAGCGCGCAAGCCAGGGCGATGATCACGCCGTAGGCCACCAGCACGAACTGGTCGGTCCAGTGATGCGCCTTATTGGCATAGATGATGACCGTGCTGATGGTGGCCGGGCCGGTGAGCAGGGGGATGGTCAGCGGCACGACGGCGACGCTGTCGCTGGCAACGGCTTCATCCACCTCTTCCGGCGTGGATTTGACGGCGCCCGGATGGGCATTGAGCATGCTGAATGCCGAGACCAGCAGCAGCATGCCACCGCCAACTTGAAAAGATGCCAGCGAGATGCCGAAGAAATGCAGCAGATCGATGCCGATGAGTGCGCTGACGGCAATGACCATAAAAGCGGAGAACGCGCTGATGAGAATGGTACGCTGGCGCTGCGCCGGCGTGAAGTTTTCAGTGAAGGCGATGAAAAATGGAATCACGCCCAGAGGGTTGACGATGGCCAGCAGCGCCACCAAAGGTTTGATGAGATTCATGGCGTGGGTGTGGATGCGCAGCCACAAGCGTAGTGCCTGGCGGGCGCTGCAGGAAGTGCCTGGCCGAAGTTGCCCGACAAGGCCATGGCCCGACACCGCGCACGCGCGGCGCCTGCGGAGCGACCTTGCGACCTTGGAGTGGAGGCAAAGACGCGCCACGCCACAATAGGGCATGGTCAAGTCGACGTCACTGCACGAAGCCGATGCGTCCTCGCTTGCTGGCCTGGTGCGGCGTCAAATCCTGCGCCAGCACCTCGCGACGCCCGGCGAGCTTGGCGGCGCCGAAGGCGCCGGTGATGAGGCGACGCATTTCGCGTGGCTTGCATTGCGTCAGCAAGTCGAGCGCGTCAGGACTCAGGGTTTCCGGGAAGGCGGCGCCCCAGTCATGGCTGTTGCGGATGCTGCTGTACAGGCGCTCGGCGATGCTGCGCAGCCCGGCTTCGTCAGGCGGGTCGATTTCATAGACATTGAGCCGGTTGAGCAGGGGCTCGGGAATGCCGGCGGCGTCATTGGCGGTGGCCACCCAGACCACGGCGCTGCAGTCGATCGGCACTTCGGCGAATTCGTCGGTGAAGTGCTGCGCCGTGTCGAATTCCAGCAGGCTGTAGAGCGCACCTAGCGGGTCGTACTGCGCCCCGCCCGCGGCCTTGTCGATCTCGTCGATGACCACCACCGGGTTGGCGAAATCGCCCTGCACCAGGGTCTCGAACACCTTGCCGGGGCGCGCGCCTTTCCACTGCGAGGACGAGCCCGACAGGATCCACCCGGCGGTGAGCGCATTCATGGGCGCGAGTGCCCAGGTGGTGCCCAGCAGCTGGGCGACGCGGCGCGCGAAATGGGTTTTGCCGATGCCCGGTTCGCCCAGCAGCAGCATGGGCGTGACCTCGATGGCGTCGCGGCTGTCGGCTGCGAGCGCGACGGAGCGGCGGATGTCTTCCAGCGGCTCGGTGAAGTTGGGCAGTTCGTGATGCAGCGTGTCCATGTCGGGCAGCTCGGCCGGCTTGATCGCCAGGCGCTGGCCGCCAGCTTCGATCATGCGCGCATAGGTGTGGCGCAACTGTTCATGCGCCTCGGGCGGCAGGCCTTTGAGCTTGCGCTCGACCTCGTCCACCGCATAAACCGACTTGTAGGCAGCCACGGCAATCATGATGCACCTCCTCGGCAAACACAGAGCCCATGCAAGGCCATGCACCAATCATGCCAGACCGAGACCGCCAAGCAAGTCTGCTCGCCGTGGCTGAGGGCCAATGGCGTGAACTTTTGCACACTTTGGCCCAAACATGGGTGCGGGGCTGGCCCTAGATCTCGATCTGCGTGCCGAGTTCGACAACCCGGTTGGGGGGGATGCGGAAATAGTCGGATGCATCCTGCGCGTTGCGGCTCATCCACGAGAACAGCACCTCGCGCCACGGCGCCATGCCTGGAATCTTGGACGGAACGATGGTCTGGCGCGCGAGGAAGAACGAGGTTTCCATCAGGTGGAATTCCAGCCCGAAGAGGCGTTCGCAGTTTTTCAGCAGGCGCTGAATGTCAGGCTCGTCCTTGAAGCCGAAGTCCACATGCAGCAGGTAGATGCCCTCCTCCATCGGCGTGAGCTGAATGGCTTGCTCGGGCAGCACATGCGGCACATCGGCGACCTGCGCCGACAGGAAGAACACGCGCTCATGCAGCACCTTGTTGTGCTTGAGGTTGTGCAGCAGCGCATGCGGCACGGTGTTGACATCGGGCGTGAGATAGATGGCCGTGCCTTCCACCCGCGTGGGCGGGTAGGTGGACAGGCTGTGGACGAAGTCCTTCAGGTTCAGCGCATGTTCCTGCAACTGCCGCTTGAGCAAGGTGCGGCCGCGCTTCCAGGTGGACAGCATGACGTAAACCGAGGCGCCGAACACCAGCGGGAACCAGCCGCCGTGGTCGATTTTCAGTGAGTTGGAAGCCAGGAACAGCAACTCCACCAGCGCCAGCGGAACGAACACGACATTGGCGCGCCGAGAGCTCCACGCCCAGCGCTTGGGCGCCACCATCCACAGGAACACGGTGGTGGTGAGCATGGTGATGTTCACGGCGATGCCGTAGGCGGCCGCCAGGTTGTCGGAGCTGCGGAAGGTCAGCACCAGAATCACCACGAAGATGAGCATCATCCAGTTGATGAAGGGCACATAGATTTGCCCCTGGTTGCTCGCGTTGGTGAACAGCACTTTCATGCGCGGCAGATAGCCGAGTTTGATGGCCTGCGTGGTCATGGAATAGGCGCCCGAGATCACCGCCTGCGAGGCAATGACCGTGGCCATGGCCGCCAGGATGACCAGCGGCCACAACGCCCAGTCGGGCGCCAGGTAGAAGAACGGGTTCTTCACCGTTTCGGGCCGTGCCAGCACCAGCGCGCCCTGACCGAAGTAGTTCAGCAACAAGCCTGGCATCACCACGCCCAGCCAGGCCCAGCGGATGGGTTCGCGGCCAAAATGGCCCATGTCGGCGTACAGCGCCTCGCCGCCGGTCAGAGTGAGGAACACCGCGCCCAGCAGGAACAATGCCAGCCCCGGTTCGCGGATGAACATATCCATGCCCCACCAGGGGTTGAGCGCCAGCAGCACGGCGGGGTTTTGCACGATTTGAAGCAAGCCCAGCACGCCCAGCACGCCGAACCACACCACCATGACCGGTCCGAAGTAGGAGCCCACCAGCGCGGTGCCGCGCTTTTGCACCAGGAACAGGCCGATGAGAATGAGCACGGTGATGGGCACCACGGCATCCTGCAGCAGCGGCGTGGCCACTGCCGTGCCCTCGATGGCCGAGAGCACCGAGATGGCCGGGGTGATGATGCTGTCGCCATAGAACATCGACGCGCCGATCAGGCCCAGCGCCACGGCGATGGTGCGGCCACGGGTGCGCGGCGCGTAGCGCCGCATGACCAGGGCCATCAGCGCCAGGATGCCACCTTCGCCGTTGTTGTCGGCGCGCAGCGCCAGCATGACGTACTTGACGGTGACGATGATGGTCAGCGCCCAGAAAATGAGCGACAACACGCCGTAGATGTTGGGGATGCTGTAGCCCAGGTCGTGCGCTGGGTTGAAGGCTTCTTTGAAGGCGTACAGCGGACTCGTGCCGATGTCGCCATACACCACCCCCAGGGCGCCCAGACTGAGGGCGGTCATCGATCCCTTGTGTTGTGTTTCGGTGTTTTGCATGGTTTGCGCGCCGCAGGCGACTGCTCGCACTGCGGGCCCGAATGAAGGGACTGCCATCTTAGGGCTGTTTTGCGCTGCAGCATCGCTCGCATTCCCCCTGTTGCCAGGGCGCCACCCACACTCTTTTTTGCGCCACATCAAAACCACGCCGTCGGCGTGCCGCCATCATCCGACTCATGATGCCCGCCAATCTCGATTTCCAGCCCGAGTTGATCCGCCGCTTCGACGTGGCCGGTCCGCGCTACACCTCCTACCCCACGGCCGACCGTTTTCGCCCGGATTTCAGCGCAGCCGGCTACGCCGCCTCGCTGCGCGAACGCGGCTGCGATACGGTCACGCCGCTGTCGCTCTACGTGCACATCCCGTTTTGCGAAACCCTGTGCTACTACTGCGGCTGCAACAAGATTCCCACCAAAAACCATGCGCGCAGCAGCCCCTACCTCGACCAGGTCGAGCAGGAAATGGGCTTGGTGGCCGGCCTGCTGGGCGCGCGTTTGCCCGTGACGCAATTGCACTGGGGGGGCGGCACGCCCACCTTCTTGTCGGACGCCGAGGCCGAGCGCCTGATGGACATGACGCGGCGCCACTTCGACCTGCAACCCGGCGGCGAATACTCCATCGAAATCGATCCGCGCAAGGTCAGTGCCGCGCGCGTGGCGCATCTCGCGGCGCTGGGCTTCAACCGCATGAGCGTGGGCATCCAGGACTTCGACCCCGCCGTGCAACAGGCGGTCAACCGCATTCAGAGTTTCGAGGAAACCCGGGACGTCATCGTCGCCGCGCGCGCCAACGGTTTTGCGTCCATCAGCGTCGACCTGATCTACGGCTTGCCCAGGCAGAACGCCTTCAACTTCGCCGCCACGCTGGAGCAAGTCATCACGTTGCGGCCCGACCGCGTCGCGCTCTACAGCTATGCCCATCTGCCCCAGCGCTTCACCCCGCAGCGCCGCATCCACGCCGCCGACCTGCCCGAGCCGCAAGCCAAGCTCGTGCTGCTGGGCCTGGCCATCCGCCGTCTGGCGCATGCCGGTTACGTCTATATCGGCATGGACCATTTCGCCCTGCCCGACGACGAACTCGCCCGCGCGCAGGAGCAGAGCAAGCTCCAGCGCAATTTCCAGGGCTATTCCACCCAGGCCGATCTGGACTTGCTGGCCTTTGGCGTCTCGGGCATCTCCAAACTCGGGCGTCAGTACATCCAAAGCGTCAAGACCTTGGAGGCCTATGGCGCGGCGCTCGCCGTCGGCGAGCTGCCGGTGGAGCGCGGCCTCAGCTTGAGCGCCGACGACCTGTTGCGCCGCGACGCCATCCAGCGCCTGATGTGCGATTTCGCCCTCGACCTGCAGGCCTTGGCGCAGCGCCACGGCGTGGACGATGCCGCGAGCTATTTCTCTGCCGACCTGCGGCGCCTGCAGCCGCTGGAGCAAGCCGGCTTGCTCCAGCGCGAGGGGCTCAAGCTGCGGGTCACGCCGCAAGGCCGGCTGCTGGTGCGCATCATCGCCATGCAGTTCGATCATCACCTGCACGACGCTGCGGCCCTGCTGCAGGCACCACGCTATTCGCGGGTGATTTGACGCCGTCGCGCCGCCGGTCAAGCCGCCTGCGCGCGCGAGCCGAAGCGTGCGTGCAATGCCGCGCGCAGGCTCGCATCCAGGGCCGGCAGGTGGGTTCGCACGGCGGCCAAGCGCTCATCCGCCGGCGTGCGCTGGGCTGCGGCCCACACCGGCTGCGGCCAATGCGCGTCCCAGCCCCAGCGGGCGATCACATGCCAGTGCAGGTGCGGCACGACGTTGCCCAGGCTGGCGAGGTTGATCTTGTCGGGCGCCAGATGCGTGCGCAGACCCTGCTCCACCAGCGCCAGCGCGTCCATGCAGGTGCTGCGCTGCAAGGGGGTCAGGTCGGTGAATTCGCGGGCATGGTGTTGCCAGACCAGACGGTAAAAAGCCGGATGCAGCGCATCGTCAGCGCGGATCAGCCGCATCCAGTCGCCGCTCCACACCAGCAAGCCGCCGGGCTCGGTGCAAAGCGGGCACCCCGGCGTCAATGCGTCTGCGACCGGCCCCTGCGCCACGGTCGGCTTATTCGTAGAAATCACCGCCGCCCTGGCCCGGGGCCAGATGCACCTGGCCGGGTTGCAGCCGGGTCATCGCCACGACATCGCCCACATAGGTGATGGGTCCGGTGGGTTGCCCGGTGGGCGAGCCACCGGCAGGCTCGACGCTGATGGCGAAGCCCTTGGCCTGGGACAGGGCCAGCAGCGCGGGTGCGGGTAGTTGCAGCGTGTCGGAGGAGCGGAGCTGCACCAGGCCCACGGCTTGAGGCTTGCCTTGCTTGGGCAGCATCCACAGTTCGAACGACTTGTTGCCGGGCGTGGCCACCGGACCCACCGCCGTGAGCACGAGGCGGCTGCCGTGCACGGTGAGCACGGCGCTGTGACCCTCGGGGCCCTTGAGCACGGCGGCCATTTGCGCCGCCGATGGTGCTCCCGGGCCGGGTTGCTGCAGCAGCATGACCAGCGACACCATGAGCGATGCCGTCAGCACGCCGAAGCCCAGCGTCAGGCCCATCCAGGTGCGTTTGGCCCAGCCCTTTTCCAACCGCTGCGGCACTGGTGTGCCGGTGCCAGGTTGAACGCGGGCAAGTATGCCGTCCCAGGCACGTGCCGGCGGTTCCTGGCGGAGCAGGCCGTCGTCGAGCCGCTGGCGCCAAGTCTGCAGGGCTTGCGCGAGCGTGGGTTCGGTTTGCAGCAGCGCCTCGAAGCGCCGCCGCGCGGCCGGGCTCATGCCGCCGGTGAGGTAATCGCTCGCCAGCCGGTTGCAGAGTTCGGGTTGGTGGTAGCGCGTCATGACCCGGCACCCTCCCCGAGGCATGCGCGCAGGGCGAGGATGGCGCGGCGAATGATGGTCTTGACGGTGCCCAGGGCCATGCCGCTGAGCTTGGCAAGTTCGCCATGCGACATGCCCATCACATACGAGTGGGTCAACAATTCGCGCTGCTGCGGTTTGAGTTCATCGAAGCAACGCTGGAGCGAGCCATGCGACATGCTGCGCTCCAGCAACTGCTCCGGCCCGGGCGCGGTGTCGGCCGGGTCCAGCGGCACTTCCATGGCGTCGAGGCTCTCCACGGGTTCGCGCCCTTTGGCGCGCAGCTTGTCGAGGCAGGTGTTGCGCACCACGGTGGCCAGCCAGACTTCGGCCGCACCTTGCGTCGGGCGGTAGCTGGCGGCTTGATGCCAGATCTTCACATAAGCTTCCTGCATGGCGTCCTCGGCTTGCGCCGGATCGCGCAACAGGCGCAGGCAGATGGCCCAGCCGCGGCGGCGTGTGGCTTCGTACAGCGCGGCGAAAGCCTGCTGGTCGGCCAGCGCGGTGTAGGCCAGGAGTTTTTCCAGATCGGGCATCGGAGAAGGTCGGGCGGTGTGCGGCTGGCGCAGCACACCAGAGCGGAACAAGCGCATCCGCCACCGCGCCTCAAGCCGCAGCTGCAACAGGCCCGATGGCCGCGGCAGCCGCCCCGGCGCGGGGGCGTTACCGCATCTTAATGGGAGGGCTTGCGCTTGCGCAGCCGGACTGAAACCAGTCATGACGAATCCAGTGAAAGCGTGGGCTTGCGATTGACCGGCGTCAGTCCAGCGTTCCATCAGGCGATGAACGCCGCCGGAACCGGGTTCTCGCCCAGGGCGTTGAGCAGGATGGCCCAGTGCATGGTTTCGTCACCCATGATGCTGGCGGCAGCCTTGGCCAGGTCGCGGTTGTGGAACTGCGGAACCGTGCCGAGATAGGCGCTGGCAGCGCCCTTTTCCAGTCCGGCGGCAAAGCGCAACACGTCGGCCTGGTTCTTCAGCTTGTCGGTCGGAAAGTTGTAAGCCGCTGGTTTCATCGACATCACCGGCGTGCCGCCGAGCTTGTTGATCGTGCTTTCCAGCACGCCGGCGTGCGCCTTGTGCTGGCCCTGGAATTCCACCGCCACAGCCAAAACCGGCTTTTGCAGCAGGCCCGATTCGGCGCCCACCTGATAGGCGGCGATCGCCTGGTATTCCAGGCCCAGAGCGACGTTCAGCATTTTGATGTCATCTTCGTTGGACATCGACGCGGCGAAGCTGCGGGCCGGCAACGCCAGGCCGCTGGCAGCGGTGAGGCCGGCGACGAACAGGCCGCCTTTCTTGAACCAGGTGCGGCGGTCGAGTGCGGGTGAATCCATACGGGCGTTGGTATCCATGATCATGTCCTTGGCAAAGTGGTTGAACGAACAGGCCGTGCCGATGCGCGACCTTGCAAACCACTACGCCGAGATACGGAACTTGGATTCATGCTGCCCCATCGGCAGCGCTTACTCAGCCGTCGAGAATAGAGGCGACAGAAGGAGCCCTGAAGAATGCGCGGATCAAGTGGGGCATCTGCTGCAGCTTGGCGAGTTGCTCCTCGATCTTGTCGCGGAGTTTTTCGCCCTGGCGCAAAGGGCGCCGTGCCGTGCCCGTGCGCTTGACATGGCTCCAGACCAGCTCGTCGGGGTTCAAGTCCGGCGCATAGCCGGGCAAAACCTGCAGAGGGTCAGGCGGCCTTCGGTGGAGGCGACGTACGGCTTCACCAGCGCCGTCTTGTGCGCCGGCAAGCCATCCACCACCAGATGCACCGGCCTGTGCCGATCCTGCATCATGCTTTGGAGCAGATCGACGAAGAGCGCGGCGGTGAGTGCGCCCTCATCGGTACAGAACCAGAAGGCCCCGTTGGCGTTGACTGCCGAGGCGGCACTGATGGACTGGCGCTGTCCGGGGCGCTGCACGATGGGGGTGTGGCCGCGCAGCCCCCAGGTCTTGCCATGCACCGTGTCGGCACGAAAGCCCGACTCGTCCCAGAAGATGGGCGTTTTTTTGCCGCCGCAAGGGCTTCCGTCGTCGCGTTCCGGCGCTGATCGCGTCTGGACCCAGACCTTCACCATCATGGTGTCGTCGACACCACGACACCGAGCCAGGCCGCGATGCGGCGGCCGTCTCCTCACGCCGCTCCGTGATGCCGGCGCTCGATTGCCGCGCCTGCTCGATCTCACGGGGCCCATGCAGGTCTTCGCGACGGCCAACGACCTTCGTCCAGGCGGGGCGAGCGCCGCCCTACGCGCTCCGGGTCGTGGCCAGGAATGGGGCGTGCGTCACCGCCTCGAGCGGGCTCGAACTCGCGACGGATGCGCTGTCGCCGCTCGACACGCTGGTGATCGCCGGTGGTCCAGGAGTCGATGCAGCCGCCGCGGACACGGTGCTGGTGGATTGGGTGCGAGGGCGCGTGGCCTCCGTCTGCACCGGGGCATTCCTGCTCGCGGCTTCCGGCGCGCTGGACGGCCGCCGCGCGACGACCCACGGGTCGTTCTGCGCCGAGCTGGCGCGGCGCTTCCCCAGCGTGCGCGTCGAGCCCGATCCGATCTTCGTGCGCGATGGCGCGGTCTGGGCCTCGGCTGGCGTGACCGCCAGCATCGATCTCGCGCTCGCTCTGGTGGAAGAGGATCTCGGCCGTGACGTGGCGCTGGCCGTGGCGCGTTACCTGGTGGTGTTTCTGAAGCGACCGGGAGGGCAGGCGCAGTTCAGTACGGCGCTGTCACTGCAGGTGGCGGATGACAAGTTCGGCGCACTGCACGCGTGGATCAGCGCGCATCTGGACCGTGACCTCTCGCTGCCGGTCCTGGCCGATCAGGCCGCGATGAGCGCGCGCAGCTTCAGCCGGCACTATCACGATGCCATTGGGTTGACGCCCGCCCGAGCCGTGGAGCGGCTGCGGGTGGAGGAAGCGCGGCGGCTGCTGTCGGAGTCGAATCTGCCGATCAAGCGGATCGCGCAGCGATGCGGGTTCGGCTCGAAGGAAACACTGTGGCGCAGCTTCCTGCGCCTGCTGGCCGCGGCGTCGCAGGACTGCCGCGGACGTTTTGGCCAGTTGTCCTGAAATCAAGCGGAGAGGCTTCTGAAAGCCCAGTGCGCGAAGGAGCCGGGAGCGTGCGCAACGCGATTGTCGGGTTTCATCCAACTTTGAACTCGCTCTGAGCACACTGATCAGTGACTTATCGAATGTCGATCGTTGCAATTTTGAACTGGCGCTTCATTCAATTCTGAATTTTCGGCATGGCCGTTCACCGAATATTGAATTTTTAGCGAATGTCGGGCGCTATACCGCCCTGTCGCTGGCAAATTTGGTCAAGGTCTCATGTTTTCCTGGCATCAACTGCTGTGTAATGGTGTTGCTTGATGGCGTCGGTAAAGCGCATGCGGGTGTGGCTGGCACGCTCGATCAGACCTACATGGCGTTGAACGTTGACCCCCGGCAACGTGATCACACGCAACGAGCGGTCGGTTGCCCAGTTGACGTTGGCCAGGCGCGGAACGATCGAGACCCCGAAGCCTTGGCGCACGATTTCAATCATCGCCTCGACCGAATTCAACTCCATCTCGTCCGACGTCGATACGTCGCAGCGGTGCAAGACCTCGTTCACCAGATGGCCGGTCCACGTGTGTCGGTCGAAGCGAATGAAGGGTGCTTGGCGAAGCATGTCCAGCGGTTCGTCTGGCAATTTGAACTGCGCGCGGCGTGGAACGATCAGCACCATGGCCTCGGTGTACAGAGGTGTCCAGCGTAGGCTGGAAGCCAGCGGACGGGGTGGCTTCGTCACCACTGCGGCGTCGAGTTCGCCGCGTTCGACGCGATCTGCAAAATCGCTGGAAAGGCCGGCCAAGATCTTGACCTTCAACCGAGGATGCTGCCGCCTGACCGCGCGCAGCGCATCAGCGAACGCTCCCATCAGCGCCGAGATCAACGCGCCGACGACGACAGTGCCCGACAACGCATCTTGGTCGGCCTCGGCCACCAGGGAGTCGTAGAGCAACACCAGTTGTTCGATTTGCGGCGCCATGGACCGGCCCGCCGTGTTCAGCACGACCGAGCGCGGACCGCGGTCAAACAGCACCTGCTCAAGGCTTTGCTCAAGCGCTCGCATCTGCAATCCGACCGCGGCCGAGGTCAGGCCGACTTCCCTTCCTGCCGCGGTAAAGCTGCCATGCCGAACGACGGCCAGAAAAGTCTTGAAGCTGCGGATCGAGGACATAGGGCGGTTGCTTCGGATTGATTTGACGTTGCGCAGTTGCCATGGCTTTGGCGGCAGAAGCGGCTTTCACGAGCATCCATCCGCAATATTAAAGTTTTTCTTGTCCTCGACGAAACAAAGGTTCGCTTTTCTTTTTTAAAGCGACTGGCCACAATAGGCACACATTGAGACGCTGTCGACCCATCGCTTGAAACTCATGGCGGACAAAAATTCCCACCTTCATGTATCGATCTGGCGTGGCAAGGAACACGGCAGTTTCGCCAGCTACGACGTCCCGAGGCTGGAAAGCCAAACGGTGCTCGACGTCGTCACCTATATTCAGCGCCAGCTCGACCCCAGCTTGAGCTATCGCTACGCCTGCCGCGTGGGCATGTGCGGCTCGTGCGCAATGACCGTCAACGGCGTGGCGCGCTGGACCTGCCGCACACATGTGGCCAAGGTCGAGCGCGGCGGGGAACTGGAGATCGCCCCGTTGTCGAACCTGCCGGTGATCAAGGATCTGGTCACCGACATGCGGGAATTTTTCGACAAGTGGGCGCGCGCGATGGGCCGCTTCCAGGGCAGCAGGACTCGCTCCGACGCGTTCGCTCGCGTCGATCCTGCCAGTCGCGAGCGCCGCGCCGCCGATGCCGGCATCGAGTGCATCGGCTGCGGCGTGTGCTACGCATCGTGCGACGTGGTCAGCTGGCGACCCGAGTTCCTGGGGCCGGCGGCGCTGAACCGTGCCTGGACCCTCGTGAACGACGTGCGCGACGTACTGCGTGACGAGCGGGTGCAGGCGACCTCGGGCGACAGCGGCTGCCACGCTTGCCACACCCAGGGCTCTTGCACCCAGCGCTGCCCGAAATCGATCGCGCCGACCGCCGGTATCGCCGGGCTCAAGCGCCTTGCGCTGGGCAGCAGCTCCCTGGGCCGGCGATGAACACGCGCATGCAGGTGCGGCTGTGGCTGTGGCAGCGCGTCAGCGCCGCGGTGCTGGGGCCGCTGGTGCTGATCCACCTGGGCACCATCATCTACGCGGTACACGCGGGTCTGAGCGCGGCCGCCATCCTCGGGCGCCTGCACGACAACGCGTGGTTCGGCGGCTTCTACGCGCTGTTCGTGCTGGCCTGCGCGGCGCACGTGCCCGTCGGCATGGCCCGCATCGCCGAGGAATGGCTGGCGTGGCGCGGCGCGAAGGCCATGCTGCTGGGCGGGGCCTTCGGCCTGCTGGTCCTGGTGGCAGGGCTGCGCGCGGTCTATGGTGTGGTGCTGTAATGAAGCGCCGCAACGACTTTCGGGCCCGCAACCACCCGGCGTACTGGGCCTTCTGGCTGCACCGGGTCTCGGGCCTGCTGCTGGCGTTGTTCCTGCCGCTGCATTTCTGGGCCCTGGGCCAGGCGCTGCACGGCGCGGCGGTGCTGCAGGGCTTCCTGAGCCTGGCCGACCAGCCGTTGTTCCGCTTCGCCGAGTGGGGTCTGGTGATGCTGCTGGCGCTGCACATGACCGGCGGCATCCGCTTGTTGCTCATCGAGTTCGCCCCTTGGTCCGGCCTGCGTCAGGACTGGATCGCGGTGGCGCTGGGTGCGGCTGCTGCCGTGGGCGTGGCCTTCGCGCTGGCCCTGCTCGGCTGAGCGCGTCGAGCAGACCTATCGAGGAATCCCGCATGAACATCGACCTGCAAGCCATCGAGGACGCGGCGCGCGAGCTTTACATACGCGCGCTCAAGGTGCTGCCGCCCGACATCAAACAAGGCTTTGAGCGACTCGTCGGCAGCGAAAGCGTGCCGCGCGCGCAAGGCGTGCTCAGGACCATGGTGACGAACATCGAGGTCGCTGAGCGCACCGACAACTTGCTGTGCCAGGACACAGGGGTGCCGATCTACAACCTGCGCATCGGCAGCGGCGTCGAGTTCGATGGCCATGCGCTGAAGGCGGCGATCCGGCGCGGCTGCGAGCGCGCCACGCGCGAGTACCCGTTGCGTTCGTCGGTGGTGCACCCGCTGACACGCCGCAACGAGCACACCTCCTGCGGCATTGAGGTGCCGGTGATCCACATCGATTTCGTCGATACGACGGACTTTCTTGACATCGAGATGATCCCGAAGGGGAGCGGCTCGGAAAACAACTCATTTCTGAAAATGGCGATCCCCGCCGAGGGCATCGACGCCATCAAGACCTTCGTCGTCGACTGCGTGATCGCCGCCGGTGGCAAGACCTGTCCGCCGACCATCGTTGGCGTCGGTCTGGGCGGCACGTCGGATCTGTGCGTTGCGCTGGCCAAACGCGCTGCCACGCGGCCGCTGGGTACCCGCTGCGACGACCCCGACGGCGCTCTCCTCGAGGATGAGCTGTCGCATGCGGTCAACCAGCTCGGGGTTGGGCCGCAGGGACTCGGGGGCGATTCGACCGCCTTTGCCGTGCACATCGAACTGGCGGCCACGCACATCACGATGAACCCGATCGCCGTGAACATGCAGTGCCATTCCGCACGCCGCGCCCGGGCCAGCTTCACCCCGACTGGCGTTCACTACGGATTCTGACCATGGCCCACCACGCACTGAACACCCCGGTCAGCGAGGCGCAGGTACGCGCGCTGCTCGCGGGCGACACGGTGACCCTGCAGTCCACGCTGTTCGGCATCCGCGATGCGACCCAGATCCACATGTTCGACCGCGGGCGCACGACCCGCTTCGATCTGCGTGGGCACGCCGTGATCCACACCGCGCCGAACGTGCGCCGGGTCGCGACGAGCCCCGAGTTCCCGGCGGGTTACGCGCCGGTGTGCGTTGGCACGACGACCTCGGACCGCATGGAACGCTTCACCTGGCCGCTGATGCGGCAGTATGGCGTGCGCATGATCGTCGGCAAAGGCGGGCTGCGCACCGACTCGCTCGAGGCCTTCGCCAAACTCGGTGGCGTGTATCTGGCCATCGTCGGCGGTGCGGCGGCGCTGGAGAGCACCTGGATCGAGCAGATCGAGGACGTCGACCTCGACGACCTGAACCCGGAATCGTTGTGGAAGTTCCGCATCCGCGATTTCGGGCCGCTGCTCGTGGCGATGGACAGCCACGGCAACAGCCTGTACGACGACGTGAAGCGCGACGTGCAGGAACGCCGCGCTCGCGTGCTGGCCGGGCTTGGCGTGAGAACGGCGTGAGGCCAACGCGCACATGGACTTGAAGCGGATCGACACCGATATCCTGATCCTCGGCTCGGGTGGTGCCGGGCTGTTCGCAGCGCTGCATGCGCACCAAGCCGACCCTCGACTGTCGATCACGATCGCGGTCAAGGGCCTGCTGGGCAAGTGTGGCTGCACGCGCATGGTGCAGGGCGGCTACAACGTTGCGCTCGCCGAGGGCGACTCGGTCGAGCGGCACTTCATGGACACCATCGAGGGAGGCAAGTGGCTGTCCAACCAGGATCTGGCCTGGACCCTGGTGACCAAGGCGGTGGAGCGCATCCACGAGCTTGAAAACGAACTCGGCTGCTTTTTCGACCGCAACCCGGACGGCACCGTGCACCAGAAGGCCTTTGCCGGGCAGACCTTCGACCGCACGGTGCACAAGGGCGACCTGACCGGGATCGAGATCATCAATCGCCTGGCCGAGCAGGTCTGGGCGCGCGGCATCGGCCGGCTCGAGGAGCACCGCGCCATCGAACTCGTGCGCACGCCCGACGGCAGGGCGCTGGCCGGCGTGCTGATGATCGACATGCGCAGCGGCGGGTTCGTGTTCGTGCGCGCCGGCGCGGTGCTGCTGGCAACCGGCGGCGGGCCGACCATGTACAAGTTCAACACGCCGTCGGGTGACAAGAGCTGCGACGGTCTGGCCATGGCGCTACGCGCCGGGCTGGCGCTGCGCGACATGGAAATGGTGCAGTTTCACCCCACCGGACTGCTGGCGGGCGCGCACACGCGCATGACGGGTACCGTGCTCGAGGAGGGGCTGCGCGGCGCGGGAGGCTGGCTGCTCAACGGCCGGGGTGAGCGCTTCATGCACAACTACGACCCGCGCGGCGAGCGCGCCACGCGCGACATCGTGTCGCGCGGCATCTTCGCCGAGATGCGTGCCGGGCGCACCTCGCCCAATGGCGGCGTGTACATCCAGATGTCCCACCTCGGCGCGGACCAGGTCAGGCAGCAGTTCAAGGGCATGGTCGAGCGCTGTGCCGACTGCGGGTTCGACTTGGCCGGCGGCAAGGTCGAGGTCGTGCCCACCGCGCACTACATGATGGGTGGCGTGGTGTTCCGCCCGGACTGCACCACCGAACTGCACGGGCTATTCGCCGCCGGCGAGGACACCGGCGGGGTGCATGGCGCCAACCGCCTGGGCGGCAACGGCGTGGCCAATTCGACAGTCTTCGGCGGCATTGCCGGCGAAACCATGGCGCTGTGGGTCCGGGGCAACCCGGGCCGCCGCGAGCCGGATCTGGGGGCGATCCAGCGCAGCATCGCCGCGCACGAAGCCCCGTTTACGCAAAAGCCAGGTGACCTCAATGCGATTCGCGAGGCGCTATACGGCTGCATGTGGGAAGACGTCGGCATTCTGCGCGACGCGAACGGACTGGCGCGGGCCCAGGCCCGGCTGGCCGAACTGGAAGGCGAACTGGCCGCGGTCGGCGTGGCGGACGGTGAGCGTGCCTACAACCTGAGCTGGCACGACTGGCTGAACCTGCGCAACCTGATCGCGGTCAGCCGCGTGATTGCTGCGGCGGCAGCCAGCCGGGAGAATTCGCGCGGCGCGCATTTTCGCGAGGACTTTCCGGATGCCGGCGAACTCGCCACGTCGGCCTACAGCGTCGCGCGCCAGGATGGCGAGCGGGTTGCCGTGTCGCACGACCCCGTGGTGTTCTCCCGCGTCCACCCCGGGCAGACCATCCTGGTTGACATCGGCCCGGTGCAGGCGAAGTTGGCCGCGGCGTGATCTCGGCAACCCGGGACGCCATGATGCAGGCACTGGACTTTCTGGGTTGCGCGATCGACGCCGCGCCATGCTGCGGAGATCGTTCGCCGCAGGCGCGCTGCTGGTGTTGGAGACCGGCAGCTGCGTTGACGTGCTTGGCGACGCGCCCGGCCTGCTCGGCGCGCGCGGGTTGATGGCCTGTGCCGCAGCCCTGGCGCCGGCGATCGCCCGACTGTGCCGCTGCAACGTCCTTGAGCACGGCGTGCAGACATGCTTGCCGGGATTGGCTTCGCTAGAGGTTGTGCCAGATCAGACTCGTGCCGCCGGCGATCAGGATCGCCCATACCGCCTGCACGATCCGATGTGCCGGCAGCTTGCGGCTCAGGTGGCTGCCCAGGTACAGACCGCCCATCACGACGGGCAGCAGGACGAGCGCAAGTTGCAGCACATGCGGTTGCTTGTACAGTCCCACCGATGTGAAAAGGACGAGTCGCGCGAGGCCGCTGAAGAAAATCAGGGCGCTGATCGTTGCACGCAGCGCGCGCACGTCGGGCAGGCGGCGCGCCAGGTAGGCAACGTAGATGGGGCCGCCCGTTCCGAACAGCGCCGTGAACAACCCGCCGAGCAAGGCCAATGGTGCTGCCCACGCCACCGAAATTGGCCGCTGCCGCACCCGGAACACCAGGCTCCACGCCGCGTAGGCCAGAATGAAGCAGCCCAGCGTGATGAGCAGCGGTCTTTGCGGCGCGCGCACAAGCAGCGTGACGCCGATCAGCATGCCGGCGACCATGAACGGAATGATGCGCAGCAGCTCGTCGCGCGCCACGGCGCTGTGGTTGCGCAGTCCCAGCACGATGCCGGCGCTGAGGTCGAAGATCAACATCATCGGCACCACCGATCGCAGCGGCAGAAAATGCGTCAGCAGCGGTACCGCAGTGATCGACGAGCCGAAGCCGGTCAGCCCGTAGATGGCGTAGGCCAGCGCGATGATCAGGGTCGCGCTGAGCAGCGTAACCCACGGAAACGGCAGGTCGATCACCATGCGCGTGCTGCCGTGGGCGGCAAGCCGCGCTTGGCCGGGCTCTCGTTGCGGTGCCGCCGGGGCATGGCCCTTCGCCTTGCGGGCATGGGCAGCGGTTGCTTCACCCGCGTGCCAGCGCCTGCAGCTGCTCGTACAGGGGCACGGCGACCTCGATGCCGTCCGCCCGTGCCTTCTCGGCCAGTTCGAAACGGCGCTGCCCCGGTAGCCTGACCTCGGGGTCCTGGCACATCGCTGCGACCAGGGTTTCCAGCCGTTCGTCGAACACGTCGTTGCCGGCGAGCGCGCCCGGGTCGATGACGATGAAGGCCTGGCCGATGCGCGGCCGGTTGCCGGCGTCGGTGAAAAACGAATCGGCCTCGAAGCCGAACGACGCGCCGGTCAGTGCGCAACACAGCAGCTCGACGATCAGCGCCAGCATCGCTCCCTTGACCCCGCCGGCCGGCAGCATCGAGCCCTCGAGTCCGGCCTTCGGGTCGGTGGTTGGCCGACCTTCGCGGTCCACGGCCCAGCCCAGCGGAATGCTGCGCCCATCCTTGGCCGCCACCATCAGTTTGCCGCGAGCGACCTCGGACAGTGACAGGTCGATGACCAGCGGCGCCGCCTTGCGGCGCGGAAACACGGCGGCGATCGGGTTGGTGCCGAACAGCGCACGCCGGCCGCCCCAGGCTGGCATCGCCGCTGGTGAGTTGCCGAAGGCCAGCCCGACCATGCCGGCGCTGCTGACCGGGCCCAGGTGTTCGGCGGCGACGCCGAAGTGGTGGCTGCGCGCGACCCCGGCGAAAGCCGCGCCGCAGACCCGCGCGCGGGCGATGGCTTCCCGCACCGCCAGCGCACAGGCGGGAAACGCCAGGCCGTCGTCGGCGTCGACAAGGCAGGCTGCGCTCTTGGCATGGATCACCTTCGGCACGGCGATGCCGTTGACGCGGCCGTTGCGCAGATGCGCGGTGTACTGCGCCACGCGCGATAGACCGTGCGACGGCAGCCCCTGGGACTCGGCCGCAACCAGCGCCTGGGCGGTGGACTGCGCCATGGCTGGCGAGGCCCCGGCCCGGCGCAATGCCGTGGCGACGAGATCGGTCAGGGCGGACAGCGCGATATGAGGCATGGGTGGGAGGTTTGAGATGACGGCCGCTCAAGTGGCGAGGGCCTGCAGGAAATCGCCGACCTTTTCGGCGATCATCGTGCTGACGCGGGCGTTGGATTCGCGCGTGACACCGGCCACGTGCGGCGTGAGAATCAGGTTGCGAAGGCCGGCCAGTGGCGAGCCTGCGGCCAGCGGCTCGTGCTCGAACACGTCGAGCGCGGCGCCGCCGAGCTGGCCGCTGCGCAGTGCCGCGGCCAGGGCCTGTTCGTCGATCACGCCGCCACGCGCGGTGTTCACCAGCACCGCCCCGGAGCGCATCAGCGCCAGTTTTCCGGCGTCGATCAGGTTGTGGGTCTGCGGGGTCAGCGGAACGTGCAGGCTGACGACGTCGGATTCGGCCAGCAGCGCGTCGAGTTCGCGCCGCGCTGCGCCGGTCTGCGCCCACATCGGGGAATGGAGCTCGACCATCGGGTCGTGGGCCAGCACACGCATGCCCAGCGCAACGGCCAGGCGCGCCGTGCAGCGCCCGATGTCGCCGAAGCCGACCAGACCAAGGGTCTTGCCGGCGATTTCGCGTCCTTCGGACAGGTGCGCGCGCGGCCAGGCGCCGGCGGCCACCTCGGCGCTGGACAGATAGGCGCCGCGCAGCAGCAGCATGGCCGTAGCAATCACGTATTCGGCCACCGCCTGCGCATTGGCGCCGGAGGCGGGAATGACCTGGATGTCGCGCGCGGCGCAGGCCGTCAGATCGATGTTGTCCAGACCGACGCCGAGCCGGCCGACCACGCGCAACTGCGGCGCCGCCGCCAGCAGTTCGGCATCGACCCGAGTGCGATTGCGTACGATCAAAGCGTCGGCCGAGTGCAACTGCGACAACAGCGCGGCGCGGTCGTCGACCAGCTGCGGCGCGTAGGCGACCCCGAAGCGGGTACGCAGCTTCGCAACGGCCTGCTGATCCATGAATTCGCTGACGACGATTCTCATCGGGCTTGTTTCTCGGTCAGGACAGGACCAACGGTCGCGCGCTGTTCACGCCTGCATGCCCCACTTGCGGACAGTGTGGCGCTCGATGGTGCGGAAAATGAGGTTTTCGACGATCAATCCGATGATGATGATGGTCAGCAGCCCGGCGAACACCTTAGAGATCTGCAAAACGTTACTGTTTTCGTAGATATACCAACCCAGGCCACCCGAGCCGGAGCTGACGCCGAACACCAGCTCGGAGGCGATCAACGTGCGCCAAGCAAAGGCCCAGCCCACTTTCAGCCCTGTGAGAATGCTGGGGAACGCCGCTGGAATCAGGATCTTGGCGATGTACGGAAAGCCCCTGAGCCCGTAATTGCGCCCGACCATGCGCAGCGTGTTGGACACCGACAGAAAACCTGACTGTGTGTTCAGCGCCACCGCCCAGACCACCGAGTGCACCAGCACGAAAATCAAACTGCCATTCCCTAGGCCGAACCAGATCAGCGCAATCGGCAGCAGTGCGATGGCCGGCAACGGGTTGAACATCGCCGTCAAGGTTTCGAGAAAATCAGCGCCCACACGCGTGGTCACTGCCAAGGCGGTCAGCGCCGCGGCGAAGGCTACGCCTAGCGTATAGCCGATGAGCAAGGTCTGGAGAGAGGTCCAGATCTTGACCAACAGTTCGCCGCTGGCGATGCCCTTGACGAAGGCGAGAATGGTCGACGAGAAAGTCGGAAACAGCAGGCTGTTGTTGATCAGATGCGCACCGATCTGCCATGCGATCGCCAGAAAAATCATAATGACGGTCTTGCGCACGGTGCTGCTGTTGTAGCAGGCCTCGAGACGTGACAGAGGTTTTTCGACGACACCGAAACTCGCCGAATCGGTGGGATCCCGATGGATCTCGGGACGCGGCGGTTGCAGACTGTCGCTATCAGGCATGCTGCACCTCCTGGTTCATGTTCTCGCCCACGAAGAGCAGGTCGTTGATCTTCGCTTCGAGGCAGCCTGCTTCCTCGCGGTCGGTGCTGTCGCGCGAGCGACCCTCGAGTTCGGCGCGGACTTGGCCCGGGTGTGGGGACAGCAGCAGGATGCGGTTGCCGAGTTTGATCGCCTCGGGAATCGAGTGGGTGACGAAAATGACGGTGAAATGGGTGTCGTCCCACAACTGCAGGAGTTCGTCCTGCATCTTGCGCCGTGTCAGAGCGTCCAGGGCGGCGTACGGCTCATCCATGAGCAGCACGTCGGGTTCCATCGCCATGCCGCGGGCGATGGCAACGCGCTGTTTCATGCCTCCGGACAGCATGTGGGGATAGTGGTTGGCGAACTTCATCAGGCCGACCTTCTCCAGGTAGAACATCGCCTTGTCTTCGGCTGCGCGCCCTTTCCATTTTCCAGATGACAGCAGCGGAAACATGACGTTCTGCTTGACAGTCTTCCAAGGCAGGAGTTGGTCAAACTCCTGGAAAACCATCATGCGGTCGTAGCCCGGTTTGGAGATCGCCACACCCTTCAGCATGATTTCCCCCTCCGAGGGCGTGAGAAACCCCCCGATGGCCTTGAGCAGGGTGGACTTGCCGCAGCCCGAAGGCCCGAGCACGATGTAGCGATCGGACTTGTGGACCTGGAAATCGACCCTGTAGGTCGCAGTTACAAGGTGGCTTTGAGTCTTGTATTGCAGCGTCACCCCCCGCACGTCCAGCAGCACCTGCGGGTTCGGACTCATCGATGGATTCATGGTCACTACACAAACTCCTCAGGCACAGGAAACGCTGCCGGAATCAGTCGAAGCAAAAGCAAGCCCTGCAGCGGCTCAGCTGCCGGGAAGGTTGTCCACATTCGGGAAGAACAGATCCTTCCACGATTGCGGAACAGCCTTGATAGTCCCGACTTTGTGCATGAATCGCACATATTTCATCACGTGCTGGGGCGTGGTCGTGTAGTCCATCTGCGGGTTCTGCAGCATGTTCAGGATGAACCCGACCTTGTCCTTGGTGTCGTGGGTCGATTTCAGATACTGCTCGGCAGCCCATTTCTTGTCATGGTTGATCTCACTGATCGCTTGCTCAAGAGCGGCATAGAACGCGGCGTAGATCTTTGGGTTTTCTTTGTAAAACTTGGACGTAGTCCACACCAGGTTGAACGACGCTGGCCCGCCGAGGACCGTGTACGAGTTCAGTATCGTGTGGACACCAGGCATCGTCAGTTCCTGGTACTGGAACGGAGGCGCGCCAAAGTGCGCAGTGATTGCCCCGCTGGCCAGCGCCGCCATCGCAGCAGGGTGACTCATCGATACTGTGAGCGCGTCGAGCTTGTGTTCCTGGCCAGGGCCAAAAATTTGCTCGGCTGCCATTTGCAGTGTCACGGCCTGGATCGAGACTTTGACTGCCGGCAACGCGATCTTGTCCTTGCTCGTGAAATCCTTGATGGACTTGACATTCGGATCGGAGGTGTTCAGGTACAACGGCATGGAATTGAGCGCGGCTACACCTTTAATCCTGTAGTTGTCGCGGGTACGAGCCCAGGCAATGACCATCGGCGCCACACCGCCGGAGGCGAACTGCAGGCTATCCGACAGAAGCGCTGTGTTCATCACGTTGCCTCCAGCGAACTGCACCCACTTGACCTTCAAGTCCTTGATGCCTCGAGCAGCAGCTTGCTTCTGGATTAGGTTCTGCTCCTGCATGACGATCAGCGGCAAATAGCTGATGCCGAATTCGCGTGCAACTGATATCTCGTTAACCTCGGCGCTCGCTGCAGTGGAAGTGGCCAGCAGGACTGCGGCCAGTAGTGTGGCTCCAATCAGATGCTTTTTCATGGTGTCTCCTCATGAATGTCAGGCGATGATGTTGGGCGATGTGGGCATCGCTCCCCGTTGCGCGCCTTCACAGTCTCCCGGTGCTGGCGCTGGTTAAACCCCAGCGCGACGAATGGTCCGCGCCGGGCACAACCTCCTAGTGATTGCCAGCGGCAATGATCGACGCGTTCATGCGCTTTCGTACAGACGGGTCAACACGAATTCGCGGTGGCCCAGCGCCTCGGCCGCGGTCAGGCGTCCGTTGGCCGTGCGCAGAAGGCACTCCAGCGCCTTGTCGCCAGCCTGGTCGAGATTGATCTCGCGCTGCAACAGCCCGGAGACATCGACGTCGATATGCTCGTTCATCAAGCGCACCGTGCGCGGGTTGGCGCATAGCTTGATCACCGGCAGGATCGGGTTGCCGATCACGTTGCCTTGGCCTGTCGGGAATAAATGCGCCACGTAGCCCGAAGCGGCGCACAGTGTGACCATCTCGGCCGCGGCTGACGATGAATCCATGAACCACAGCCCCGAATGGGTCGGCACCTCGGCTTTGTCGAGCACTCCGTCAACGCAGCATTGCTTGCCGATTTTCTGGATGTTGCCCAGCGCCTTTTCCTCGATCGTCGTTAGCCCGCCGGCAATATTTCCTTTGGTCGGCTGGCTATCCGACAGATCGCTCGTCTTATGCCGGTTGATCATGTCCTGGTAACGGTTGAACATGAACATGAAGCGCTCGCGCACCTGATCGTTGGCGCAACGCGCCGCCACGATGCTCTCGCCGCCAGTAATCTCGGAGGTTTCGCCGAACACCAGAGTGTTGCCCAACGCGTAGAGCTTGTCGAAGGCGTTGCCCACGGTCGGGTTGGCGCCACAGCCCGAGGTGGTGTCGCTTTCGCCGCATTTGGTCGACACCCACAGTTCGCTCAATGGGCAGTGCTCGCGCTGTTTCTCGCTGGCCCATTGCACATACTCGCGCGCGGCCTGGCTGGCGCGCTTGATGGTGTCGTGATCGCCGTGGCCTTCGATGCCGAAGCCAACCACCGGTTTGCCCGTGGTGGCAATACCGTCGACCACCTTCTTCGCCCAGCTGTCCTCAATGCCGATGACCACCACGGCCGCGACGTTGGGGTTGCATCCTGTGCCGATCAGCGTGCGGAAATGCAGGTCCAGGTCGGCGCCGAACTGCAAACGGCCGTATGGGTGGGGAATCGCCATCGTGCCCTTGATGTTGTGGGCCACGGCCTCGGCGGCGGCATTGGACAGGTCGTCCAGGGGAAGGATGATGACGTGGTTGCGTACACCTACCCGGCCGTTTTCACGGCGATAACCCAGGATCGTGGTGTCTTTGGAAATGGTTGGCATTGGGTTTCCTCTAGGGCTGGTCAGAAGTTCCGGGAACATCGAAGAGATTGGCACAATGTGTCAATCGAAGCGTTATCCCCTTTAGGCCGCGTCGGCGTGCAAGTCGACTCGGCACGGCGCGCGCGGCAGCTACTTACCAGCGCTTGGTCTTGATGTTCTGAACATGGGCGTGCTCGCCGGCATGGATCGGCGCGACAACTTTGCCGATATCGACGGCGTACTTCCATACGGTGTCGCCCGTGGCCATGTCCTTGAGCGCGATCTTGTGGCCGATCGGGATGTCTTGTGTCGCCTTGACGCTGGTCATGCGGTCTTCATCCATGATCCAGCCATTGAGCTCCATGCCTGCCTTGACGCCCTCAACGACGACGACGGCAACGGAATCCTTGGAATCGTGCAGTACGAAGTGAATCATTCTGTCTCCTTGGGATGTATGCGCCTCGGGCTCGTGCCCACACTACTTCATGCCAGCATACGCACGCATATCATCTAAGTCAACTAGATGACCTAGATGTATTCCCGGGTAAAATAGAACCAAATGTTTCGGGCCATGGCGTGCCCGGCCTTGCCACCCAGCACAAAACGAACGAGTCGCGATGACAGACGAAATCTCAACGGGAATGTCTCCGGGCACACACCTGTACAAAGAGGTGAAGCACAAGATCACCGAATCGCTGCGCACCGGGGAGTGGAAGCCTGGCGAGGTCATCCCCTCGGAAAAAAAGCTCGGCGAGCGCTTCTCCGTGAGCATCGGCACGGTGCGCAAGGCGGTCGACGAGCTCACCGCGGAAAACATGCTGATCCGCCACCAGGGGCGCGGAACCTTTGTCGCCTCGCATGGTCGAGGACGGTACTTTTTTTCGTTTTTCCATATCGTGCGCCAGGATGGGCATCGCGAATTCCCGACCGTCGAACTCGTTGAGTTCGACAGGCGTCAGGCCGACGCGAAAACGGCCGCCGCCCTGGGCATCGGTGTCGGCGACAAAGTCCTGTGCTTCACCAACAGGCTCAGCCTGCAGGGCGACCCAGTCATCCTGGATCAAATCATCGTGCCCGCCGCGCTGTTCAAGACCCTGACCGAGCGCACGCTGCGTGAGCGTCGCTCCACCATCTACCAGCTCTACCAGGAACAGGCCGGCATCAGTGTGATCCGGACCGCAGACCGCGTTCGCGCGACCAAGGCGGATTCCGGCAAGGCGCGGCTGTTGCGGGTGCCAACGGGACACCCGCTTCTGTTGGTGGTGCGCGTGGCCCATTCATTCAAGGACAGACCGGTCGAATTGCGCCACTCTTACGTCAACACCGATCGTTACGAATACGCCGTCGACCTGATCGGTGACCAGCTCTAGCCCATGGCGGCAACGGCCGCCGTAATCCGTCAATCCGGCAGCCGGTGTTCGCGCGTAAAGAGTGATGGCCACCTCACAGCCTCTGGCGGCGCCGGCCGGGTTACGCATGTTGCTGGCCGGGCCGCGTTGTCTGAGCGTTTCGGCCGGCTGCCGTTCATCGACCTGATGCAGCCTGCCGTCGGTTACGCCCGGGATGATTTCGCCGTGTCGGTGGTCGCGCAAAAGAGAGGGCCGCGTCGGTCGATGAACTCGCCGCACAGTCGGGCTTTGCCGCAGCCTTCATGCCCGATGGCCGTGCCCCCGAGATCGGCGAAACTTGGCGGTTTCCTGCAGCGGCGCGCGCACTGCAGCCATTGGCGTGAGCCGCGGGGAAGCCTTCTATCGCGGGGAGATCGCAGAGGCGCTGGCGCGACACTCTGCCGCCTATGGGGGCGCCATGAGTCGCGACGCTCTGGGGGATCTCATTACAGAACCGCGGCCACGCCTTTTCGTTGCAGCCCGGACCCAATGTGGTCGCACCGGGCAGGCGTCCGTTCCACACCATCATCCCCGGTTTTGTGACGAAGGGGGATCTGGCCGTGATGGCCTTCGGGGTCATGGGCGCCAGCATGCAGCCGCAAGGTCATGTACAGGCCTTCGCACGCATGCTGGCCTGGGGCCAGAACCACGCAGGCAGCATGTGACGCGCCGCGTTGGCGCATCGTCGCCGGGCTGAACGTCGAGGTCGAGACAGCGATGTCGTCCGTGCTGCCGCAGGGGCTTGCGGACCTGGGCCACCAGATGCAGGCGGCGGCGGACAGCTACCAGGATTTCGGCTCCGGCCTGTTCGTCTGGAGCCTTGGCGAACCCGCCGCGACGGCCAAGCGGTGGGATATTGCATCCAGAAAATAGGTGCTGAACCCGCAGAGGCCGATGCGTTAGAAATGTCACGGGCCTTTGTGATGGGGCACGCCGGTCGTCAGCGAAACGCTCAATTGGTAGACATCAGGACGCAGAAAATGCGTCGTCATCTCGATGGGCGCCCCGGACTTATCTCGCGAGATTCGGTCGAGGACGAGTAGGAAGCTGCTTTGCGACAGGCCTAAGAGCCGGCTGATACTTGCTGATGGCTGTTGGCAGCTCACCAGATTGTCTGCCTTTGTCACCTGCAAACCAAGCTTGGACTGAAGCACTTCGTAGATCGGCGTCGACTCGAAGTCCGCGCGGCTGAGGTGGCGACCAATCTCGCATGGCACTCTGACTCGCGTCAACGCATGCGGAATGCCCCGTGATCGGTACAGCCTCAGAAAGGTGAACACCGGCCTTTCCCAAGCATCGAGTTCAGGTGGCAAGTCCGGTGATTCTTCCCAAAAGAAATCGATGACTTCAGTATGCAGGTCGGCGCCGACTTGACGAAACGTCTCGAAAAAGGGGGCTAGGCGATCTAGCGAGTGAACAATTTTTGGAACCGGCTGCGAGACAAAGGTGCCCTTGCCCCGCCTTCTGAAAAGGACCCCTTCATCCACCAAGCGCTGCACCGCCTTGCGTACCGTGGAACGGCTCACCGAATAGCGCTGCATGAGGGCGTCATCGGTCTGCAACTGCATGCCTAGCTGGTTATGCGATGCGATGTAGTCGCGAAGACGATCGGCGATCTGCTCGTAGAGCGCATGAGCGCTATCGCGTTGGAGCGCGCCTACGTCGATTCCCTGCGCTGTCGTTGATGTCTTCGCTCGGCGTGCGGCGGCGGTTGAGTGCGGCATAAATGCGAGATCTCCCTAGAAGACGTTGGTGCGACCATCAATTGACACACCATAAAAAGTATGTCAATGTATGCATACAAGTACAGCTAATTCAAATTGGATGGGTACGGCGTTGCCAACAAGTCAAAGTATTGTCTCGTACCGCGGCCTCTTGCGGTCTCATCCTGGTCAGGCAATCGAGCAGCAGGTTCGCCGCGGTGGGGAACATGCCCGCGTGTGCAGCCTTGTCTCCTGCAGAGACGCCAACCACGACCAAGCCGGACAGTCCGCGAGCACGGAACTGGCTTTCCCCATCGCGCGCGCGATGGGGTGCGTAAGCACGGATTCGAGAGGCCTGCGATGCGGCGCGCTCGTGCGTGTGTTTGGGCTTTGGCGCAAGGTCAACTCTCATGGGCTAAAGAGCGCACCTGACGCTATCGCCAATACCGCCTCGGCCCATCAGACAAGCGTTTTGCCCGACATCGTCACAAATCCCAGTGCCACACAAACCAGGGCGCTTATCCGATATGGGAGGCGTGGCGAGGCCACACCGCGGGTGCGTGTCCGCGCGCCGATGCCCACTGACCTGGCGGCGGAGGCGCACGAATGGCGCAGGCAACGTTTTTGCCCGGGTCGTCGGCGCAGGTCGCATGTGGCGCCAGTCTTTGCGCGCGCTCAGAGTGCCAAACAAGGCCTCATGTATTACAGCGTATTCCTGAACAGCGTGTGGCATATACCTCGAAGCCGACCACCCCCCAAGCAGCGCGTGGACGAAATCTCGAGGCTCGCTTGCATCGAGCGGCGCAGTCCGCGTGAGGCGGCAACAAGTAATCACAACAATTTTTGATGAAGCATGGAGAACACTATGAGACTTACCCCTGAAGAACAGGGCATGCTAGATGGCAAGAACGGCGAGGCAGTACGAGAGGCCCTTGAATACCAGTTGGAGATCGGGAAATTCTGGGGTGCCGAACGGTTCGTCAAGATTACAAATGCCCACATGATGGGCGATATCGAAGTGATGGGAGATGCGGGTCTCGGTTTCATGAAGCGTGCGTGCGAACACCACACACGATGCAGTGTCCCAATCACCACCAATGCCCGGTGCATGGACTTTCCTTACGTCGACAAGCTCGGCCAACATCCTGCCGAGGCGGTGAAGGAAAAGCAGATCATCCAGTACCTGCGCCAAATGAATGTATGCACCAGCGATACGTGCATCAACTATCAAACCGTCTATCAACCTCACATCGGGGAGCATGTGGCGTGGGGTGACACCGGCACGGTCATTTATGCCAATTCCGTATTTGGCGCGCGTACCAATTTCGAAGGAGGGCCATCAGCGCTCGCTGCCGCAGTCACTGGCCGCACGCCTGAATACGGCTTTCATTTGGAACATCATCGCAAAGGAACGATCAGCGTGCGTTTAGAGGCGCAGCTCGATGACCTTGCCGACTGGGGGGCGATTGGAAAAATTGTCGGCGAGAAACATCCCAATTATTACGCAGTCCCTGTTTTCCATGGCATGCGACGCGCGCCCGTTGCCGACGAGCTGAAACATCTCGGCTGTGCCTTGGCCAGCTACGGATCAATGGCAATGTTCCACATGGTCGGCGTAACCCCAGAGGCCCCAACGTTGGAAGCAGCGTTCGGAGCGAATGCGCCAGCCGAAGAAATGGTCATCACGGACAGCGATTTGGCGCGCGTCTACGCAAGCTACAGCTTGGGCGATCGAAGCGCCAATCTGGTTGTCTTCTCGGGGCCACAACTGTCGTTGTTTGAGATGAAGGACATCTCCCAGAGATTTGCCGGGCGCCATGTCCATCCTGGGACACAAGTCTTCGTCACGACCGCCGCATCCGTCAAAGCGTCAGCTCGTGAGCTGGGCTACCTCAAAGATCTGGAAGACGCGGGAGTGACTGTGCTCGAAGGTGTGTGCTTCTACATCCTCGAAAACCTCTCAGAAATGCGCATCAAAAACCAATGGACCAACATGATTTCGAATTCATCAAAGATCGTCAACATCATCGGAGCACATCGCTTCAACACCATTCTGCGCGAGACACAGGCCTGCGTGGATATCGCGTGTACGGGAAAACTGGTCTGAGGACGCCACGATGAAAGGCCAACATGACTCAATTACCGTCAAGCGTGCCTTCGGCCCAGTGGTTGAAGGCGAAGCGGTTATTTCCGAAGAGGGTTTTTCACCCCGGTACGACCTCGATCGATGGACCGGCATAATCACAAAACTAGGCCATAAACTCGAAGGAACGAATATCAAGGACAAAATCTGTTTTTTCCCGACGGCAAAAGGTGGAATTGCCGCTGGCTGGGCTTTTTACGATATCAAAAACAAAGGCATCGCGCCACGCGCCTTCATCTTTGGGGTCACAAATCCTGTCATGGTGCAAGGCGCAATATTCGCCAACATCACAATCACTGAAGGATGGTCGCAACATCCGGCTCAGATTATCCATACGGGAGATTGGGTGCGTGTCGATCCTGTGCGCAAGATCATCGAAGTTCTGCGCCGCGCCACATAACTACGGCACGCTTAAATATAGGGGATAAATAACCCAATAACCAGCTCTTAACTGTAGCTCGCGACACACTATCTGATATGGGTGTTATGAGCAATGCGCAAAGGCAGGCGCCCGAGAATTGAAAACGGCCTGCCAACCAAAATATATCTAGGAGGCGACAATGAGCATAACACCAAGAACGGAGAACGGCGCTGCACCACCGCTATTAATTGCGAATCAGCGGGGGCGGATCTATCCCTGGATCGTTGTGGGGATGGGAGCTATGGTTTTCATGAGCAATTACACCGACAAGACATTGATGTCGGTTGTCGCGCCGCATTTAATGTCCGATCTAAATGTGAGCAAAATCGCAATGGGCTGGATATTTTCCGCGTTTGCGATCACTTATACCCTGTTGCAACCATTGCTAGCATATCTATCCGACATTTTTGGGGCAAGGCGCTCTGTAGGATTGATGGTGCTTTGGTATGGCGTCTTCACCATTCTTAGCGGCGTTACGGCTCTGAACATCGGGCAACTGGCCTGGATGCGAGCGGCCACCGGGGCCGGGGAGGCTGCATCGATGCCTGCGGCGACGGGCGGTGTTTCTCCCTGGGTGCCCACTGGCAAACGGGCGCTGTCGCAAGGATTGATGCATGCGGCGACGCGACTCGGCGCAGCAATCACCGTACCACTCTCGGTTGCCAGCATCATCGCGTTCGGCATCTCCGGACCGTTCTGGGTATTCGGTATTGCAACCGTGGCGATTGGCCTTGCATGGCTCATCGTCTATCGCACGCCATCGATAAGCCATACTCAGAAAAATCAATTAATCCATGGAAAAAGGCTTTGGAGTGCCGTTCTCAAGAGCAGGAGTATGTGGGCCCTGTGTATTGCAGATTTCTGCTACTTCTACACACTGACGATCTATCTCACTTGGCTACCAACATTTTTGATCAAAGATCACCATTTTACGATGCTGAAGGTCGGTATTTATGGTTTTCTTCCGTTCATAGGTGGAATGATGGGAAGCGTCCTCGGGGGGGCAATGTGCGATCACTTATGTGCGCGCACAGGCAATAAGAAGTTATGGAGGCGCCTCATTCCATCAGTCGGCATGATTTGTTCCGTGTTGCTACTTTTGCCAGCCGTCTATGCGCAAAGCCAGTTTGTAACAATTCTGCTTTTTTCTTGCTCGTTTTTCTTTCTTGACGCCACGATATCTATTTTCTGGGCTATTGCCATGGACATGGGGGGATCGTATGCATCGACCTCCGCGGGATGGATGAACACTTGGGCCAACGTTGGTGGAATTATTTCTCCTATCGCGTTTGGCGCTCTTGTGCAGTGGAGCGGAAGTTGGACCTTGCCATTTATCGTGGCGAGCGGCCTCATGGTTATCGGCGCTGGCTTTGTATGGCTGATAGACACTGAGATGCGCTTATCAGATCTTATTGAAGTAGCGCATTGATTCTTGTGTAATCGCCATGAATTGGTAACGTCAATACTGAGTCCATCCTGAAAAATAATGTTTTCAGCCAACCGGAGGCATTTCGATAAAAGCTGGCGCCCCATACGCTGCCAACCGCATGCATTGCGCGGGCGATTCGGGGGCAAAGAAGCCGCAGCTTCTTCAGGATCAGGCAGATGTTGTGGCCGGCGCCGCACATCACCGCATGCAGGGCGTCGCCCAGGGCGCCCGTCCGATTGCATGTGGCCGATGGCGGGTTCGATCGTACTGCGCCGCTTGACCATGGCGTGCAATGTTCGCGTCAGGCCGCGCTTCTGTCCGGAGTGCAGGATGTGCGCAACTCGATCTCTCGCAAGACAAGACTTGAAATCAGCAGCTTCGCCCCTACAATTAGCACTCGCATCCAGTGAGTGCTAGCGAAACGCCAACTCGCAACCGAGTCAAGCTTCCAAGCACCCCTAGCCAGCCGCTTCGCGGTGTGGCGTGCGTTTCAACCTCTCGAATTCCATCAACAGGAGCAACACGAATGAATTTGCGTCCCTTGCATGACCGCGTGATCGTCAAGCGCGTGGAACAGGAAACCAAGACCGCTTCGGGCATTTTCATCCCCGACAACGCGGCCGAGAAGCCCGACCAGGGCGAAGTGTTGGCCGTGGGCCCGGGTAAGCGTGACGACAAGGGCACCCTGCAGCCCATGGCCGTGAAGGCCGGCGACCGCGTCCTGTTCGGCAAGTACGCCGGCCAGACCGTGAAGGTGGACGGCGACGAACTGATGGTGATGCGCGAAGACGATCTGATGGCCGTCATCGAGAAGTAAGCGCAGCACTCCCCCCTACACAATCGGAGAAATACACATGACAGCTAAAGAAGTAGTGTTCGGCGCGGATGCCCGCGTACGCATGATGGACGGCGTGACCATTCTGGCCAACGCCGTGAAGGCCACGCTGGGCCCCAAGGGCCGCAACGTGGTGCTGGAGCGCTCGTTCGGCGCCCCCACCGTGACCAAGGACGGTGTGTCCGTGGCCAAGGAAATCGAACTGAAGGACAAGCTGCAGAACATGGGCGCGCAGATGGTGAAGGAAGTGGCGTCCAAGACCAGCGACAACGCCGGCGACGGCACCACCACCGCCACCGTGCTGGCGCATGCGATGGCCCGCGAAGGCATGAAGTATGTGGCCGCCGGGATGAACCCGATGGACCTCAAGCGCGGCATCGACAAGGCTGTGATCGCCCTGGTCGAAGAACTGAAGAAAATTTCCAAGCCCTGCACCACCAGCAAGGAAATCGCGCAGGTCGGCACCATCTCGGCCAACTCCGACGAGGACGTCGGCCAGATCATCGCCGAGGCGATGGACAAGGTGGGCAAGGAAGGCGTGATCACCGTCGAAGACGGCAAGAGCCTGAACAACGAGCTGGACATCGTCGAAGGCATGCAGTTCGACCGCGGCTACCTGTCGCCCTACTTCATCAACAACCAGGATCGTCAGGTTGCCGTGCTGGACAACCCGTACGTGCTGCTGAACGACAAGAAGATCTCCAACATTCGCGATCTGCTGCCGGTTCTGGAGCAAGTGGCCAAGTCGGGCCGCCCGCTGCTGATCATCGCTGAAGACGTGGACGGCGAAGCTCTGGCCACGCTGGTGGTCAATAGCATTCGCGGCATCCTGAAGACCGTGGCCGTCAAGGCTCCCGGCTTCGGCGATCGTCGCAAGGCCATGCTGGAAGACCTGGCCATCCTCACCGGCGGCAAGGTGGTTTCGGAAGAAACCGGCATGAACCTGGAGAAGGTGACGCTGGCCGACCTGGGCCAGGCCAAGCGCGTGGAAGCGGCGAAGGAAAACACCACCGTGATCGACGGCGCCGGTGTTGCTGCCGACATCGAAGCCCGCGTCAAGCAGATCCGCATCCAGATCGAGGAAGCCACCTCCGACTACGACCGCGAGAAGCTGCAAGAGCGCGTGGCCAAACTGGCCGGCGGCGTGGCCGTGGTCAAGGTTGGCGCTGCCACCGAAGTGGAAATGAAGGAGAAGAAGGCCCGTGTCGAAGACGCCCTGCACGCCACGCGCGCTGCGGTGGAAGAAGGCATCGTCGCCGGTGGTGGCGTGGCGCTGCTGCGCGCTCGCGTCAACCTCAAGGTCACGGGTGCCAACCCCGACCAGGAAGCCGGCATCAAGCTGGTGATGCGCGCCGTGGAAGAGCCGCTGCGCCAGATCGTCGCCAACGCTGGCGACGAACCCAGCGTCGTGCTCAACAAGGTGCTGGAAGGCCAAGGCAACTACGGCTACAACGCCGCCAACGGCCAGTATGGCGACATGATCGAGATGGGCATTCTGGACCCCACCAAGGTCACCCGTACCGCGCTGCAAAACGCCTCTTCCGTCGCCGGACTGCTGCTGACCACCGAGTGCATGGTGGCGGACGCACCGAAGGACGACACCGCAGCCCCGCCGATGGGTGGTGGCATGGGCGGCATGGGCGGCATGGACATGTAAAGCGTCCAGTTCGCGGGGTTTCAGGTGCGGCGTCATGCCGCTCCATGAAGCTCCGGCCCGAAAGGGACGGCGGCCGCTTGCGGCCGCCGGGAACGATGATGGGCCTGCGGACCTTGCGGTTTGCGGGCCCATTTTTTTTGGCCAGCTCTTGCCGCAAGCCTTGCGAGGTCACACCATGGGCCAGCCCCGCGCCATTTGCCGTCGAGGGCGCTGCTGCCGCCCCAAGTCTTGCCGAAACGTCCGGTGGTCGTACGATCGATCGCTGGCGGTTTTCAAAGCCGCACCTTGCCAGAGAGCTTGCGGCTGGATGGATGCCAGGCCGCTTTCGCCATGCGGCGCGATGAACCACACAGGGAGATTGCGATGACCGTGAAAACCACCAACAACCTCGGCGTGCTGTTGCGCAGCTACGAGGCGCTGCACAACTGGCAGGCGCTCGCGATGCTGGCGGGCAGCTTCATTCTGGCCGGGCTGGCCATGATGGGCGGGGCCGCTGCCACGGCCAGTTCCGGCAGCTACGCCGTGAGCATGCTGATGGGCTTGGTCGGGGCCATCATTGCCATTATTGGCATCAACGCCAGCGGCCTGATGCTGGTCGATCAGGCCTACGACCAGCCGGTGCGCGGCTTCGGCGCCGCATTTCTCGGCGGCCTGCAGGCGGCGCTCCACGTGATTGGCGCGCTCATCCTGCTCGGTGTGGGCTTTGCCATGGTGCTGGTGGCGGCCTACCTGCTGTCGCTGCTCGGGCGCATTCCCGGCGTCGGCGGGGTCTTTGGCTTCCTCCTCGCCGGGCCCTCGGTGGTGATCGTCGCGCTGGCGTATGCCGTGCTGGTGCTGGCCACGCCCTTGATGGTGGCGGCCATTTGGCATGGCGAGGGATTGATCTCCAGCCTGTCGCGTGCGGCTGACATCGTCATCAAGAAGCCGCTGGAAGTGCTCATGCATTTTCTGGTGCTGGGGTTGGTCGTGTTTCCGGCAGCAGTCTTCATCTTCGGCCTGGTGTTCGGCGCCAGCACCGAGATCGCCAGGATGTATGCGGCGGTCGGGCTGGGCGGCTTCGAGGCCGGCGATGGCTCGAGCCTGATGCAGTTGTTGTTGGCGCAGATGACCAGCTACGGTTTCGGCGGCGCCGGAATTTCCATCGGGCTGGTGACCTTCCTCGCCTGGTCCGTCGTCAGCCTGATCTACGTCCTGGGCCTGATCTTCGTCTATCGCGCGGTCAACGAGGGGGTGGGCTCGGAAGCGGCTGAATTGGTCGGCCAGCGCTTGTCGCAGTTCAAGCAAAAGCTGGACGGCTACAAGCCGGGCACGGGCTCCGCGCCGCCTGCGCCCTCGGAAGCGACTCAGGATGCAACGCCGGGCGCCACCCCCGAGGCAAGCGCGCCAACGCCGGGCCCGATCCAACCCTCCGGGCCCTTGGCCGAAACTCCAGCGCAACCGGGGCTCGCAAGTCCAGCCAGCGCCGACACCAGGCTGTGTCCGGCATGCGGTGCCGTCGTCGCGGCGGACGATGCCTTCTGCCGCCGTTGCGGGCAACCCTTGCATTCCAGGTAAGGCGGTAAGGCGCGCAGCCCGGGCCTCGGAGGGCGCCAGCGCCGCCGAGGCCCGATTTTTGCGTGCTTGCGCAGCATCGCTGCAAAAACCTTCGATGGGTTTGCCACGCCTTGAGCGGTGTTCGTTAGGCTTCACAACCATGCGCGCGACCCGAAGACTTCACCACTATTTCTGCTTATCCGCCCTCTCCCTGGGGGTGGCCGTGGCGAGTCCCGCGCCGGCGGAGGCGGCCCCGGACGGACATTCCACCCCCAAGCCGACCGTGCCGTTGCGCGACGTGGCACCGGCAGCGCTGGGTGTGCCCAAAGCTGCGGCGCACATCACGCCGGGCGCGGCAGGCTTGCCGCGCAAGGGTGCCGCCACCACGCAGGAGGGTGCGGGAGGACTGCCGCCCGAAGCGGGCCAGGCAACGCCAACCACTGCGACACCACCTGCCGCAGCGCAGCCTGCCACAGCGACGCCAGCGGCAACCATGCCAAGCGCTCATGCCGATGCGGCCCAGGCGCGCGAGCCGCGCATTTGCCTGGCCCTGTCCGGCGGCGGGGCGCGGGGGCTGGCGCATATCGGCGTGCTGATGGCGTTGCGCGAGCTGCGCATCCCGGTGGACTGCATCGCCGGCACCAGCATGGGGGCCATCGTGGGCGGGCTGTATGCCGCTGGGGTGCCGCTGGCGGTGCTGCGGCAGCAAGTGGCGGGGCTGGACTGGAACGCGATCTTCCGCGGTCGGCCGCCGCGCGCGGGGCTGGATTTCCAGCGCAAGTCCGATGACACGCGCATGCCTGGCGGCATCGAGCTGGGCATCAACGGCCGCGGCCAGCTCAGCCTGCCCGATGCGGCCATCAACAGCACCGCGCTCGAAACGGTGCTGACCAACCTCACGTTGCAGACGCGCGCCGTGCGCAACTTCGCCGACTTGCCGATTCCCTTTCGCGCCGTGGCCACCAATATGGTGAATGGGCGCAGAGTCATTCTTCAACGCGGTGCGCTGGCCACGGCCCTGCGGGCCAGCATGTCGGTGCCCGGCGTCTTTCCGCCGATCGAAACCCACGGCGAGCTGTTGGGCGATGGCGGACTGGTGGACAACATGCCCGTCGACGTCGCGCGCGCCATGGGGGCGCAAGTGGTGATCGCGGTGAACATCTCCACCCCGCTGTCCTCGCGCGAGGCCCTGGGCAGCATCGTCGGGCTCACGGGGCAGATGATCAACATCCTGATGGAGCAGAACGTCGAAGTCCAGCTCAAGTCCCTGACCCCGGCCGACGTGCTGGTCACGCCGGCGCTGGGCGACATCTCCTCGCTCGATTTCAACAGGGGCGAGCAGGCCTTGCGCGACGGCTATGCCGCCACCATGGCGGCGGCGCCGCAGCTGTCGCGCTATGCCTTGTCGCCCGAGGCCTATCGGGCCTGGCGCATCAAGGTCGACACCCAGGCGCAAGGCCTCGTGGCCAGCCTCGGCGAATTGCCCATCGATTCGGTGCGGGTGGAAGGCTCGAAGTGGGCGCCGGCGCCCGCACTCGAAGCCAATTTGCGCCAAAAGCCGGGAAAGCCGCTGAATTTCAGCGACGTGCACGACGATGTCGACCAGCTTTCCGGACTGGGCGATTTTTCACGCGTCGACTACCGGCTCTACGACGAGCCCGACGGCAGCGACGCGCTGGTCTACCGCGTCGCCGACAAGCCCTGGGGGCCCAACTTTCTGCGCTTCGGCCTGGGGCTCTACACCAATCTGCGCAACCAGACCCGCTTCGAGTTGCAGCTCGCCCAGCGCCGGCCCTGGCTCAACAACCTGGGCGGGGAGTGGCGCAACTTCGTGCAGCTGGGCTGGGAGAATCGCTGGCTGTCCGAGCTGTACCAGCCGCTGGACAACACCGACCGCGTTTTCCTGGCGCCGTATTTCGATCTGGATGCGCGCCCGATCGACGTCTACGCCGGCAGCCAGGCCATCGATCGCTACCGCCTGAGCACCTCGCGCGTGGGGCTGGACATCGGCACGCCGGTGGCCGACTACGGCGAGCTGCGCCTGGGCTACAGCGTGGCGCAGATTTCGGCCAACACCATCCTGGGCAGCAGCAACCTGAGCGGCAGCGTGCGCGAGGCCGGCATCCGCGCCCTGGCCACGTTCGACCGGCTGGACCATGCCTATTTCCCGCGCGAGGGCTGGCGCGCGCGTCTGGAGACCTTCAGCGCCGACCGCAAGCTGGGCAGCGCCGCCAACTATGTGCGCCTCGACCTGTCGGGCCAGATCGACCAGAGCTTCGGTCGGCAGACGGTGGAGGCGGCGACGCGGCTGGCCAGCTTCCGCGACATCTCGGGCACCGGCTACAACTACTTCGCGCTCGGCGGCTTCGACCAACTCTCGGGCTTCCAGGAGGGCCAGATCATCGGCAACTACCTGGCGTATTTCCGCTTGGGTCTGCGCACCGAAATCACCACCGCCGGGCTGTTCGGCGGCGCCACTTACGCTGGCGTGAATCTGGAGCGCGGCAATGCCTGGGCGAACCGGAATCAAGTGTCCCTGAGCGATTTGCAATCCAGCCTGGCGCTCTACCTCGGCGCCGACACGCCGCTCGGGCCGGTTTACTTCGGCATCGGCAAGGCGCCGGGGCAGACGGTGAACTACTACCTGATGCTCGGGCGCCCCTGACGGCGGCGGCAACTTCGCAAGCGGGTTAACAGGCCCTAAACCGCTGGTTCCCCGTCCGCAGGGGCCTGCAGCCAGTCTTCCAGCACCTGGCTGGCCTCGAGCAGGCCTTGGCGCTTGGTGGCCGAGAACATCTGCACCGAAGTGGGCGCCATCAGGCCCGCCCCCGCGGCATGGCGCTGCAGGTCGTCGCGCACGGCCTGGGCCTGGGCGTGCTGTTCGCTGCGGGTGAGCTTGTCGGCCTTGGTCAGCAGCACATGCACGGGCAGGGCGGCGGGTGAGGAATAGCTCAGCAGCGTCCAGTCCAGCGGCGTGAGACCGTGGCGGCTGTCGGCAATCAACACCAGCCCCACGAGCTGCGCGCGTTGCGCCAGATACTGGGCGATGAAGCGCTCCCAGCGTTGTTTGGTGGCCAGTGGCACCGAGGCGTAGCCATAGCCCGGCAGGTCGGCCAGCAGCCCGGCCGAGGCGCCGCCCAGGCCGACCGTGAACAGATTGATGTGCTGGGTGCGCCCGGGCGTCTTCGACGAGAACGCCAGACGGCGCTGACCGCACAGCACGTTGATGGCGGTGGATTTCCCGGCGTTGGAGCGGCCGACGAAAGCCACTTCCGGCAAGTTGCCGGCGGGAAGCTGGTTGAACTGCGCGGCCGTGGTGAAAAACCGGGCCGATTGCAGCAGCGGACTGGTATCGGCGGCCGCCTTGGTTGCGGGTGTGCTGGAATTCCCTATATTCGTCATGACTTATACGTCGTTAGCATGCGGCATCTTATTCCCCATACAAGTCGCCATGCTGCCAGACGAGGAAGGTTTGCGTCCAACCCCAGCTCCTGACCACCGCGCCTTCGTGCCCGTTCGGGCTGCGCTGGGGGCATTGCTGCTTGCCGTGGCGGCCGCGGCCGCCGCTGCAGAAGGCGCTGCGCCCACCGCACCGACCTTCGAAGTCTCGGCCACCGCGCCTACGGCGGCGCAGCTTGCGCATGGCAAGCAACTGGCGCAGACCTGCGCCGCCTGCCACGGGATCGACGGCAACGCCACGAGCACGCAGTTTCCCAAGCTGGCGTCGCAGCGCTCCGGCTACATCGTCCAGGAGTTGACGCGCTTCAAACCTGCCGCCCCCGGCAAGAAGCCGGAGCGGGTGAATGCCATCATGAACGGCATCGCATCCACCTTGTCGCCGCAGGACATGCGGGATCTGGCCGATTACTACAGCCGCCAGACCATCAAGCCCGCCATCGCGACCCATGCCGAATGGGTCAAGATTGGCGAGGGGATCTGGCGCGGTGGCATTGCCAACCGCATGGTGCCGGCCTGCGCCGCTTGCCATGGCCCTGGCGGCCTGGGTCTCCCCGGAGAGTATCCGCGACTGGCCGGACAATGGTCGGAGTATGTCGCAGCCCAACTGCACGCCTTTCGCACCGGGGCGCGGGGCGACAATACCCCCATGCATGAGATTGCCTCGCGCATGAGCGATCGCCAGATTCGTGATGTGTCAGATTTTGTTGCAGGTTTGCGTTGAACGTTTCCACCCGGTGCTGCTCCATGCCATGATGGGTTTCCATCAATCAACCGTGGATATGGCAAGGGCGGAAAAGGCAGGTTTTGCTATAGTGCAGATGTCGAAAAGCCCTTCAAAAAACCGCTTGGACCAACGTCGACTCATACTCAGGCCCGTATTTGGGCGCAATCGGGAGCGGGTCTTGGCATTTCTGGCGACATCCATTGTTCTGCCTGCAGCCCGATCCAGTCGGGCGCAACCGACGCTGATGTCCCGCTGCAATGGCCGCATCCGCGGCAAAGCCTGATCGGCGCACCGCCGGCTTCGAATCCGAAATCCATGTCATCCCTATCCAACGTCAGCACTTCCGGTTTGCAGTTGCGCCGCGGCTCCCGCTCTTGGCGCAGCTTCGTCGAACTGCTGTCGTCCATGCGCTTTGCCATTTCGCTGCTGGTGGTCGTGGCCATTGCCAGCATCATCGGCACGGTGCTGCAGCAGGGCGAGCCGCTGAACAACTACATCGACCAGTTCGGCCCGTTCTGGGCCACGGTGTTCCACCGCATCGACCTGTTCAATGTCTACAGTTCCTGGTGGTTCCTGCTCATCATGGGGTTCCTGACGGCGTCCACCACCCTGTGCCTGACCCGCAACACGCCCAAGATCATTGCCGACCTGAAGAGCTACAAGGCGAATATTCGTGAGCAGGGACTGCGCTCCTTCCACGAAAAGGCCGAGGTCGAGGTGGATGCGCCACGCGAGAACATGGTGGCGCACCTCGTGGCCCAGCTCAAGGGGCATGGCTATGGCGTGAAGGTGCAGCCGGTGGAGAGCGATCCGCAAGGCGCCACCATGGTGGCGGCCAAGACCGGCGGGCTCAACCGCATCGGCTACATCCTCGCGCATAGCGCCTTCGTGCTCATCTGCCTCGGCGGTCTGCTCGACGGCGACCTGATGATCAGGCTGCAGATGCTGCTGACGGGCAAGCAGGCGCTGAAGTCGAACATGGAAATCTCCCAGGTTCCGCCGCAGAACATCCTGTCCGTGCACAACCCCACCTACCGTGGCAACCTGTCCATCCCCGAAGGCGGCAGCTCGAACACCGCGGTGCTGACCATTGGTGACGGCTCGGTGCTGCAACCGCTGCCGTTCATCATCACGCTGAAGAAGTTCGTGGTCGATTTCTACTCCACCGGCATGCCGCGGCTGTTCGCCAGCAATGTGGAAATCACCGACCGCAAAACCGGCAAAACCTTCCCGGCGACGATCAAGGTGAACGAGCCGCTGGAGTACGACGGCGTCACGGTGTTCCAGTCCGGCTTCGACGACGGCGGCTCGCATCTGATGCTCAAGGCCTGGCCGATGCAAGGCCCGGGCGACAAAACCTTCGATCTCAAGGGCGATGTCGGCAGCTCACGCCAGCTCACCAACGGCAATCAGGCCCTGCGGCTCGAACTCACCGGTTTTCGCCTGATGAATGTGGAGAACCTGAGCCGTGCCGAGGAAAGCGGCAAGAAGCCGGCCGGCCAGGGCCTCACGCAGTTGTTCGAGCAGCACCTGGGCGCCGCCGTCAAGCGCAACGAAACCAACCAGCTGACCAATGTCGGTCCGGCTGTCATCTACAAATTGCGCGATGCTGCCGGGCAGGCCCACGAGTTTTTCAACTACATGCTGCCAGTCGAACTCGATGGCACCAAGATTTTCCTCGCCGGGGAGCGCAGCGAACTCGGCGGTGCCTACCACTACCTGCGCATTCCCGCCGACTCGAAGGATTCAGTCGATGGCTGGATGAACTTCCGCGCCGCGCTCGACAACCCCACCGCACGCCAGCAGGCCGTCGATGCCTACGTGAAAGAGTCACTGCCTCCAGGCGCGGCACCGGCTCTGGTGCAGCAGTTGCGGGCCACGGCCGGCCGCACCCTCGATATCTTTGCCGGCAATATTCCGCGCGATCCCAAGACCGGACAGCCCCTGGTGAAGGCGCCCGGCGGCCTGCCGGCCCTGGCCGAGTTCCTGGAACTCAATGTGCCCAAGGCTGAATTGACCAAGGCATCCGATGTGTTCATCCGCGTGCTCAACGGCACGCTGTGGCAGCTGTGGCAAGTCTCGCGTGCCCAGGCCGGCCAGGCGCCGGCGGTCGACACTCCCGACAACAACCGCTTTTTCAATGCGGCCGTGCTCGCATTGTCCGACTCCACCTTCTACCCGGCGCCGCTGTATCTGCAGCTCACCAACTTCAAACAGGTCCAGGCCAGCATCTTCCAGGTGGCGCGTGCCCCGGGCAAATACATCGTCTACTTCGGCGCCATCCTGCTCATCCTCGGCGTGTTCTCCATGCTCTATATCCGCGAGCGCCGGGTGTGGTTCCTGGTGCGCGACAACGGCCCATCGGGCAGCAAGACCTTGATGGCCATGAGCACCAATCGCCGCACACTCGAATTTGAAAAAGAATTTGAAACCCTACGCTCTGCCTCCCTGGGCGTAGGATCACAGGCACCGGCTTCTGCGGCATCTGCAGCGCCGGGTTCGGATCACCCCTGAAGGGACTTTCGCCATGGAACTCACCAGTAAATCCCACACCTTAGGCCTGGGTTCGGGCCTGCAAGATGTGAAGCAGACCGGCCCGCTGGCCTACTTGCGCCGTCGATCGACCTACGACTGGATCTTTCTCGCGCTGATCGCCGGCGGGGATGCCTACGTCCTGAGCCGCTACGGCCAGGATATGAACTACTACGTCAAGCTCATTTTCCTGGGCGCGACGACCTCCCTGCTGTTCCTCGGTTGGGGCTGGACGGCGATCAAGAATCTGGCGATTGCCGTCGCCGTGCTGTCGCTCTTCGGCATCTGGCTGTACAACGGCCCCGCCGGTGTGCCCGTGCTGGCGCGTGGCGAGCAGAACTTCTTCCTCAAGTACTTCCTCTCCAGCCAGACCGCCATCATGTGGATGGCCTTCCTGTTCTTCCTCAGCACCGCGTCGTACTGGGTGGGCATGTTCACAGGGCCGGCACAATCCCTGGCCGGCGGCACGATGACAGCGGGCGGCCCAGTGAGTGAAGGCGCCATGATTCGCGATGGGCGCGGCTGGCAATCCAACTTTCCGCAACTGTTCGGCTCGCGTCTGGCCTGGGTCGGCATCACCATGGCGCTGGTTGGCACCATGATGCGCTGGTTCGAGAGCTATCTGATCGGCGCCGACGTCGGCCATATCCCGCTGTCGAATCTGTATGAAGTGTTCGTGTTGTTCTCCTGGCTCACGACCGCTCTCTACCTGTATTTCGAATACAAGTACAAGACCCGCAGCATGGGCGCTTTCGCCATGCTCGTGGTCAGTGCCGCGGTGGTGTTCCTGCTGTGGTTCAGCTTCGCGCAAAGCGGCTATGTCATCCAGCCCCTGGTGCCCGCCTTGCAAAGCTGGTGGATGAAGATTCACGTCCCGGCCAACTTCATCGGCTACGGCACCTTCGCCATTGCCGCCATGGTCGGTTTCGCCTACCTCATCAAGGCCCATGCCACCACCACGTCGCTGTGGAAGTTGGCGCCGCTGTGGCTGCTGGGTTTCACCATGTTCTTCGAACCCATGGTGTTCCGTCAGGGCGGCATCTCCGAGTATTGGGGTGTGTTCGCCGGCATCTCGGCCTTGATCGTCGGGGGCATTCTCTACGGCCGCAAGCGCATCGCCATGCATCTGCCCTCCATGGAAGTCATGGACGACGTGATGTACAAGTCCATCGCCATCGGCTTCACCTTCTTCACCATCGCCACCATTCTGGGTGCGATGTGGGCTGCCGAAGCCTGGGGCGGCTACTGGAGCTGGGACCCGAAGGAAACCTGGGCGCTCATCGTCTGGCTGAACTATGCGGCCTGGCTGCACATGCGCCTGATGAAGGGTTTGCGCGGCCAAGTGGCGGCCTGGTGGGCGCTCACCGGCCTGCTGGTGACGACCTTTGCCTTCCTCGGCGTCAACATGTTCCTCTCCGGCCTGCATTCCTACGGCAAGCTGTGACTGGCACTTGAAGCCATAAAAAGGCCCTTCGGGGCCTTTTTGTTGCGCAGCGAATCTGTGCCCCGGGATGCGGCGTAGAAGAAAGTAGCCGTCAGCAAAACAGGGTTGGCGCGCACGTGTAAGGTTTCGGGCCATGGTTCGACCAAACCCTAACCGCAACACCCGCGGGGATGGGCATGGGGAGCAAGGCCGGAATAAACCTGCCGGTTTCTCGTCCATCCACAGGCACAGGGGCCCGAGGCGAATGTCTGAACTGAATGTCTAGGCTCACAGCGCCTGAAACCGGGCGATGAAGCGGGGCTCCAACACTGCACACTCACTGCACACCACCGAGAGGTCGTCATGAACAAGCGCCAAGAGCAAGGTTTCGAGCATCCCGTGCCGTCCGACATCACCCCGCGCGAGGCCTATCGCGATCGGCGGCGCTTCCTCGCCGCAGCCGGGGCCGGTGCCGCAGCGACGGTCGCTGCGGTCGCAGCGCAGCGCGCGCACGCCGTGCCTGCGACGGTGGCCGATGCGGCCCATCCCGGAAACCTGCCGCTGCTGCCCGCCACCAAGGACGTCGCGCTCTCCACCAAGGAGGCGCTCACGCCCTACAAGGACGTGACCAGCTACAACAATTTCTACGAATTCGGCACCAGCAAGAGCGACCCGGCGAGGAACGCCGGCAGCTTGCGCACGCAGCCCTGGACGGTGGTGGTCGAGGGCGAAGTGGGCAAGCCGCGCACCTTCGACATCGACGACCTGCGCAAGCTCGCACCGATGCAGGAACGCATCTACCGCCACCGCTGCGTCGAGGGCTGGTCCATGGTCATCCCCTGGCTGGGCTATTCGCTCTCCAACCTGATCAAGGCGGTGCAGCCCACGGGCAACGCCAAGTATGTGGAATACATCACGCTGCTCAATCATGCCGAGATGCCGGGGCAGAACGACCCCATCCTGCAATGGCCCTACCTCGAAGGCCTGCGCATGGACGAAGCCATGCACCCGCTCACGCTGCTGACGTTCGGCCTGTATGGCGAGGTGCTGCCGAATCAGGACGGCGCCCCCATGCGCATGGTGATTCCCTGGAAGTACGGCTTCAAGGGCGGCAAGTCCATCGTCAAAATCCGTCTCGTGGAAAAGCAGCCGATCACCTCATGGATGCGCGCGGTGCCGCAGTGGTACGGCTTCTACTCCAACGTCAACCCCAACGTCAGCCCGCAGAACTGGAGCCAGGCGAACGAGCGCCGTATCGGCCAGGGTGGTTTTGGCGGCCTGTTCTCGCCTCGCATTCCCACCAAGATGTTCAACGGCTATGGCGAGCAAGTCGCCAGCCTGTACAAGGGCATGAACCTGACCCAAGCTTTTTGAGCGATTCCGGGATCATGAACGCCTCCACGCCTTTGGCCCCGAAACAGGCTCGGCTGTCACTTCGCTGGCGCCGTGCAACCCTGCAGGCCCGCTGGTTCAAGCCCGTGGTCTTCGTCCTGTGCCTATTGCCGCTGTCCTTGCTGGTGTGGCGAGCCTTCACGGTGGAACTCGGCCCCAACCCCGAGCAGACGCTGATCTGGACCACCGGGCTGTGGGCCTTGCGCTTCCTGCTGGCGACCCTTGCCATCACGCCCCTGCGCAAACTCACCGGCTGGGCCGAGCTGGCGCGGCTGCGGCGCATGTTCGGGCTGTTCGCCTTCAGCTACGCAAGCCTGCACTTCACCTGTTATCTCTGGCTGGTCAATGATTTCAGCCTCGATGCCGTGCTGAAGGATGTGGTCAAACATCCCTTCGTGCTCGCCGGCATGACGGCGCTCACGTTGATGCTGCCGCTGGCCGCCACCTCGACCAACGGCATGATCAAGCGCCTGGGTGCAGCGCGCTGGCAGGCCTTGCACAAGCTGGTTTATGTCGTGGCCATCGTCGCCGTGTTCCATGACTGGTGGGGCAAGCTCGCGAAGAACAACACGGCCGATCCGAAGATCTACGCCCTGATGCTTGCCGTGCTGCTCGGCTGGCGTGTGGCCAAGGCGTGGCAGGAACGACGGCTGCAGGCGCGCCGCGCACAGTTGCCGGCGCGGGTTTGATGGCGTGATGGCGGGCCGGGGCCCGGCGTTCAGAACACCAGCAATTGTTCGCCCGCCACCAGGTGCTCGAGGTTTTCGCGTTCACGAATGAGGTGGACTCGAGCGCCGTCCACCAGCACTTCGGCGGCGCGTGGGCGGGTGTTGTAGTTCGAGGCCATGGCCATGCCGTAAGCGCCGGCCGAGAGCACGGCGAGCAGGTCGCCCTCGCGCAGGTCGAGTTCGCGCTCGCGCCCCAGCCAGTCGCCGGACTCGCACACCGGACCGACCACGTCGTAGCGCAGGCTGTGCTTGCCGTCGCGTGGCTGCACCGGCACGATGGCCTGCCACGCTTGGTAGAGCGCCGGGCGCATCAGGTCGTTCATGGCGGCGTCCACCACGGCGAAGTGGCGCTCCAGGCTGGACTTGAGCGTGACCACCTCGGTCAGCAGCAGGCCCGCATTGCCCACCACGGAGCGCCCCGGCTCGAACATCACCTGTCGGTGGCCATAGCCGCGCTGCGCCAGGCGTTCGAGCAAGGCGCCCATCCAGGCGGCGATGCTCGGCGGGGTTTCGTCGGCGTAGCGAATGCCGAGCCCGCCGCCGAGGTCGATGTGCTCGAGCTTGACGCCGTGATGCTCGATGTCGGCCACCAGATCGAGGATGCGGTCGAGCGCGTCCAGGTAGGGTCCGATCTGCGTGATCTGCGAGCCGATGTGGCAGTCGATGCCGACGACGCGCAGGTTCGGCAGCAGCGCCGCGTCGGTATAGGCCGTGCGCGCCAATCCCTGGGGAATGCCGAACTTGTTGCCCTTCAGGCCGGTGGAAATATAGGGGTGGGTTTTCGCGTCGACGTCGGGGTTGATGCGCAGGCTGACCGGGGCGACCACGCCGCGCTCGCCGGCAATGCGGCTCAGGCGCCGCAGTTCGCTTTGCGACTCCACGTTGAAGCATTGCACGCCAGCTTCCAGCGCCGCACGCATCTCGGCGTCGAGCTTGCCGACGCCCGAGAACACCACTTTGGACGCCTCGCCGCCGGCGGCCAGCACCCGCGCCAGTTCGCCGCCGGAAACAATGTCGAAACCCCAACCCAGATGCGCCAGCAGTTGCAGCACGGCCAGGCTGGAGTTGGCCTTGACCGCGTAGCGCAGCGAAACCGGCTTGCCCTGCGCCGCAGCCTGATACGCGCCCGCCGCCTGCTCGATGCCGGCCCGCGAGTACACATACAGCGGCGTGCCGAATTGCCGCGCCGGCTCGGCCGCAGGTACCGCCTCGACCATCAAGGCGCCATTGCGGTAGGCCAGGTGCGGATGGCCGGGAAGTTCGGTGAAGGCAGCAGAGGGTTGCGACATGGGCTGGTTGTCGTGGTTGAGGAAGGGTTTGGGTCCATGGCGCACGGGCGAAACAACGCGGCCTGGCGCAATGGGCGTGACGGCTGAGACGATCAGCCCTGGCTCGGAGCGGCGGGCGGCGGCTTGGGCAAATACAGCGGCCCACGCTGGCCGCAAGCGCTCAACAGACCGCATGCGGCGAGCAGCACGGCGAGTCCGACAATGCGCGCTGTACGGGCAAATCTTGTTCCTAGAATGGTTCGGTCAAGCATCGATTCAGTGTATCAGCCGCACCCGGAAAACCACCTCATGAACGACCTGCCGCAAACCGACTATTTGAGCCTTGCCGATGCCATGTTGAGCCGGGTGGAAACGGCCGCCGACGCTGCCGATATCGACTCCAAGCGCGAAGGCTCGGTGCTGACCCTGGAACTCGACAACGACGAGAAAATCATCATCAATCTGCAAGCGCCGCTGCAGGAATTATGGCTGGCAAGCAAATCCGGCGCCTATCACTTCCGCTACGGCGCCGGGCAGTGGCTGGACACGCGCAGCGGCTTGCGCTTCGAGGATTTGGTGCAGCAGGCGGTGCGTCAACAAGGCGGGCCGTTGCTGGCGCCGCTCTGAATTCAGTTGCGCGTCGGGAACAGCTTGGAGAGGGCGTCTTCCGCGCTTGAAGCGGCTGGCGGCGGTGCTGCTGCTGGAATGTCGAGCGCATGCACGCCGCCACCGGCGGCATAGTCGTCGTACACATAGTCGTTGCCCAGCTGCACGACACCGGGAGGCGGGGCGTATTGCGTCACGGCAACGCCTTGCAGCGCGGTGCGCATGAAGTCGATCCAGATGGGCAGTGCCACGCGCCCGCCGGTTTCTTTCGCCCCCAGTTTCAGCGGTGTGTCGTAACCCACCCAGGCCACGGCCGCGAGTTGCGGGTTGTAGCCGCAGAACCAGGCGTCCACCGAATCGTTGGTGGTGCCGGTCTTGCCGTAGAGGTCGGGTCGTTTGAGTTCGGCCTGGGCGCGCGCCGCCGTGCCGGTGCGCGTCACCTCTTGCAGCAAGGTGCTCATGACGAAGGCGTTGCGCGGCGTGATGGTGCGCAGGCTTGGGTCGCCGGCGCGCTGGGGCTTGGGCGCGGCCAGCACACGGCCCGAGGCGTCGCTGATGGAGCTGATGAAATAAGGCTGCAACAGATAGCCGCCATTGGCGAACACCGCGTAGGCACGCACCATGTCCATCGGCGTGGCCGAGCCCGCGCCCAGCGCCAGGGTGAGGTAGGGCGGTTGCTTGCTGGCGTCGAAGCCGAACCGGCGGCTCCATTGCTGCGCGTACTTCGGCCCGATGCTGTCGAGCACGCGGATGGCGACCATATTCTTGGACTGCGCCACGCCTTGCTTGAGGGTGATCGGCCCGTCGTAAGTGCCGTCATAGTTTTTCGGCTCCCAGGCCTGGCCGCCGGTGGCGGCCGCGTCGAAAAACAGCGGCGCGTCGTTCACCATGGTCGGCGGCATGAAGCCCTTGTGCAACGCGGCCGAGTAGACGAAAGGCTTGAAGCTCGACCCCGGCTGGCGCTGCGCCTGGGTGACGTGGTTGAACTCGTTCTGCTGGAAGTCGAAGCCGCCGATCAGCGCCTGGATCGCGCCGTCGTTCGGGTTCATCGCCACGAACGCCGCTTGCACGCGGGGGATCTGGGTGATGACCCAGCGCCCTTGAGGTTGCTTCCAGATGCGCACCACGGCGCCCGGGCGCAAGGCCACGTTGGGCTGCGCCTTGGGCCCCAGCCCCAGGGCGGCGACCTGCTGCAGGCCGTCGCCGGCCACGTCCAGCAACTCGCCGCCCGGGCGCATCACCTGCACCTGCTTCGGGCTGGCCGCCGTCACCACGGCGCAGCGCAGACCCTCGGTGTCGGGGTGATCGTTGCAGGCGTCGTCGACGGTTTGCGGCCACAGCGAGGCTTGGGTCGGGGGGTCGATATAGGCCTCGGGGCCGCGCCAGACCTGGCGCAGTTCGTAGCGCATCACCCCCGTGTGCAGGGCTCGCCAGGCAGCGTCCTGATCGCGGCTGACGATGGTGGTGGTGACGTTGAGGCCGCGGGTGTAAGCCTGCTCGCCATAGCGCGCGAACATGGCCTGCCGCACCATCTCCGCCACATAGCTCGCATGGACCGAGGTTTCGGCGGCGCGGCTGGCGCGCAGGCCGAGTGCGGCATCTTGGGCCTGGGCGTAGTCGTCGGCGCTGATCCAGCCCAAAGCGCGCATGCGGCCGAGGACATACTGCTGGCGAATCTTGGCGCGCGGCAGGTTGACGAAGGGGTTGTAGGCCGAAGGCGCTTTGGGCAGCCCGGCCAGCATGGCCGCCTGCGCCAGGCTGATTTGCGCCAAAGGCTTGCCAAAATAGGTTTGCGCCGCGGCTGAAAAGCCGTAGGCATGCTGGCCAAGGTAGATCTGGTTCATGTAGAGCTCCAGAATCTGGTCCTTGCTCAGTTCGCGCTCGATCTTCAGCGCCAGCAGCAGCTCGAAGAGCTTGCGCGTGAATGTCTTTTCACTGCTGAGATAAAAGTTGCGCGCCACCTGCATGGTGATGGTCGAGGCGCCCTGGCTCTTCGCCTTGTGCAGGTTCGCCAGCGCGGCGCGGGCAACGCCCGTCCAGTCGATGCCGCCATGCTGATAGAAGCGGTCGTCTTCCGTGGCCAGCACGGCCAGCTTCATGACTTTGGGAATCTGCCCGATCGGGACGAAGTCGCGACGCTCCTCGCCGAACTCGCCGAGCAAGGCATGGTCGGCCGAATACACCCGCAGCGGCAGCTTGGGCTTGTAGTCCAGCAGTTGCTGAACATCGGGCAGGCGCGGCCAGGCGAAAGCCAGAACCACGCCGACGAGCAGAACCGCGGCCAAAAACAGACCCGTCAGCATGGCAATGAGGCCACCCACGAGCCGAACTCCCAGGCTGCGAGGGGCGGTGGAAGGGTCGGGCGGAGGTTTGGTGGGCGGGGATATCGCCATAGATCTCGGGAGGTGCGAGCGGTGCAGGAGGTGGGCCGGTTGGGTCGCGGGGCCAGGGGCGAGCGCGATCCGAACGCTGACGAAGGCCGGGAAGACGGTGGGGGGCGCGAAACCGGGTTGATGCGCCAGCCCCGAGAAGATGTCCGATTGTAAAAATTCTCGGAGAGCCATCGGGATTTTCCGTTTGGCGCGCCGCCTTCGTCTGTGCACCCGTGGGTCTTTTGCAACGAATCACGGTTGGCCGCGGGAAAACCTGACAAACAATCAAACACTTGTTGTTAGGATTGAAAAAAACATTGAACTCATGCCGCCCGGGTCGATGCGGCCATCAGTTCCCAGCGAGCTTTTTCAAGTTCCACTCATTCAGGGGGTTGTGTTGTCCATCTTCAGCAGCATGCTTCGCAAGCGCTACGCGCCGCTGATCGGCCTGGACATCAGCAGCTCCAGTGTCAAGCTGGTCGAGTTGGCGCTGGATGAGCAAAACCGCTACACCCTGGTGCGCGCCGCCATCGAGCCACTCGAGAAAGGCGCCATCACCGACGGCAACATCGAAAAACACGATGACGTGGTCGACGCCGTGCGCAAGCTGGTGAAAAAGAGCGGCACCAAAACCAAAAACGTGGCGCTGGCGCTGCCATCATCGGCCGTCATCAGCAAGAAAATCGTCCTGCCCGGCGACTTGCGCGAAGAGGAGGTCGAGGTTCAGGTCGAGACCGAGGCCAACCAGTACATCCCCTTCGCCATTGAAGACGTCGCGCTCGATTTCAGCGTCCTCGGCCCCAGCCTCAATTCCCCTGGCGACCAGGAGGTGCTGATCGCCGCCTCGCGCCGCGACAAGGTGCAGGATCGCCAGGCCATCGCCGAAGCGGCCGGGCTCAAGCCGCAGATCATGGACATCGACTCCTTCGCCTCGCGGCTGGCTGCCGGCAGGCTGATCGAGCGCCTGCCGCGCGGGGGCCACGACCTGCTCGTCGCCCTGTTTGAAATTGGCGCCTCCAGCACCTCGATGCAGGTGCTGCGCAACGGCGAAACCCAGTATGACCGCGACCAGACTTTCGGCGGCCAGCAACTGACCCAGGCCATCGCCCGCCACTACGGTTTCTCGCAGGAAGAAGCCGAGGCGAAAAAGCGCAATGCCGACCTCCCCGACGACTACACCTCCCAGGTGCTGGAGCCTTTCATCGAAGGCATGGCGCAGGAGTTGGCCCGCGCACTGCAGTTCTTCTTCCGCGCCACCCCCAACAGCAAGGTCGATTATGTGCTGCTGGCTGGCGGCACCGCCTCGCTGCCCGGCCTGGTGGAGAAAATCACCCAGCTGACGTCCACCGCCTGCCTGGTGCTCAACCCCTTCGAGGGCATGGCCATCGGCGATCAGGTGCGTGAGAAAAAACTGCGCCTGCAAGCGCCGAGCTATCTCACATGTTGCGGTCTGGCCATGCGCAGGTTTTTGCAATGAACATCGTCCTGATCAACCTGTTGCCGCACCGCGAGGCCAAGCGCAAGAAGCGGCGCGAGGCCTTCTTCGTCGGGGTGGCGGCGTCGCTCATCGTCGGCCTGCTGCTGCTGGGCCTGGCTTACACCGTGCTGAGCGCGATGATCGACCAGCAGCAGTCGCGCAACGACTTCCTCAAGGCGCAAACCGCCCAGCTCGACGCGCAAATCAAGGATATCGCCACCTTGCGCCAGGAGATTGAAAGCCTGCGCGCACGCCAGCAGGCGGTGGAAAACCTGCAGTCGGATCGCAATCTGCCGGTCTACCTGTTCGACGACCTGACCAGGGACACGCCGATTGGGGTGCAAATCACCTCGATCAAACAGGAAGGGCAGTCGGTGCTCGTGCAGGGCACGGCTTTGAGCCAGGAGCGCGTGGCCGATCTGCTGCGCAATCTGGCCGACACCAAGGGCTGGCTGGAAAAGCCCGAGTTGATCGAGATCCGCTCCGTCACCACCCAAATTTCCAAGGGCAACACCCAGACCGTGTCGGCCTTCCAGTTGCGTGCCACGCTCAAGCGCCCGGGGGCGCCGGCGGGTTCGGCTTCCGGCGCGGCCCCGGCCAACACCAACCCTGCAGGCTGAGGACAGCATGGCCAAATCCCTCAAGATGCAGATCGATTTCCCGGCGCTCCAGGAGCGCATCGCCAGCCAGTTTCGCGGGCTCAACCAGAACGACCCAGGCACCTGGCCGCCGCTGCCCCGAGCCACGGCCTATGCCTTCGCCCTGGTGTTGGCCCTGGCGGTCGGTTGGTATGCCTGGCTTTCGGGCGTGAAAGACCAGCTCGACCAGGCGCAGCAACAGGAAGTGCAATTGCGCGACCAATACAAAAGCAAGCTGGCCCAGGCGGTGAGCCTGGATCTGCTCAAGGCGCAGAAAGCCCAGGTGCAGCAATATGTCCTGCTGCTGGAAAAGCAACTGCCCAGCAAGGCCGAGATGGATGCGCTGTTGTCCGACATCAACCAGGCCGGCATCGGCCGCGGTCTGCAGTTTGACCTGTTCCGCCCAGGCCAGGTCGAAGTGAAGAACTACTACGCCGAGCTGCCCATCGCCATCAAGGTGCAAGGAACCTACAACGATCTCGCGGCGTTCACCTCCGACGTGGCGAAGCTGTCGCGCATCGTCACCATCAACAACATCGCCATCACCAGCCCGGCCGGCCCGGCGCCCGGTGGCAAGCTGACCATGGAGGCCACCGCCAAGACCTTCCGCTACCTCGACGCCGACGAAGTCGCGGCGCAGCAAAAGGCCAAGAAACCGGGGGCCAAGCCATGAGCCCGCTGCGCCGCCTCAAAGGCGAATTCCGCAAAGCGCCGCCCGCAGCCCTGCCCATGCGCCGCCGCGCGTTCGCTGGCCGCCGCCCGGCCTGGCTCATGCTCACGCCGCTGACGGCCTTGTTGCTTGCCGGTTGCGGTGGCCAACCGCATGAAGACCTGCGCCTTTGGATGAGCCAGGAACGCGCGAAGTTGCATCCGCATGTGCAACCCATCGAGGCGCCCAAGCCGTTTACACCTGCAAGTTACAGCCTTGCCGACCAGACCGATCCATTCTCTCCGGCCAAGTTGGAAACCGGCGTGCGGCAGGAAATGAACAAGCTCAGCCCCGAGGTTCTGGCGCAGATGAACCGGCCGAAGCAGCCGCTCGAGCAGTATTCGCTCGACCAGATCCAGATGGTGGGCAGCCTCAAGATCAAGGGCCAGGACTACGCCTTGCTCAAGGCGGCCAATCTGTTGTACCGCGCGCATGTGGGCGAGTACGCCGGTCAGCATTACGGGCGCATCACCAAAATCGACGAAAACCAGGTTGTTTTGCAGGAGTTGGTGCAGGATGCCACTGGCGACTGGGTGCAACGCACCGCAACCCTTCAATTGCAGGAGAGCAGCAAATGATGTCCGAGCGTTGTTGTGCCCCCAAGGACGGCGCGCTGCGCTGCCACGACCCCCATGGGAGTCAAGCAAACTTGGGAGCGGCCCGGCGTTTCATGGCTCGCCTTGCGGCGCCATGGCTGGGTCGGGTGGCCGCCAGCCTGACCTTGTTGCTCGGCTTCGCGAGTGTGGCTGCGGCCCAATCCGCCAATGTGCTGCAAAGCGTGGGCGCCAGCAGCCAGGGCGGCGAAATCGTCGTGCAACTCGAGTTCGCGCAGCCACTGGCGGCGCCACCGGCCGGCTTCACCATTGACCAGCCAGCCCGCATCGTGCTCGACTTCCCCGGCGTCAAGTCCGAAGTCAGCCGCAGCGCCGTCAGCTTCGATCAGGGCAATCTGCGTTCCGCCAATGTGGTCGAGGCGCAAGGCCGTTCTCGTGTTGTGCTCAACCTGCGCAGCTCCACCACCTACAAAACCGAGATTCTGGGCAAGCGCCTGCTGGTGCTCATCAGCCCCGTGGCCTCCGCGCCGCTGAATGCCTCCGTCGGTTCCGGCGCATCGCTGACGCAGCCGGTGCACTTCGCCGACAGTCTCAACACCCAGCAACTCCCGTTGCGCGGCGTGGATTTCCACCGTGGCCCTGACGGCTCAGGACAGGTCGTCGTCAACCTGCCCAACAACCAGGTTGGCGTCGACATCCGCCAGCAAGGCCAGAACATCGTCGTCGACTTCCTGAAAACCGCCTTGCCGCCGGAACTGCGGCGCCGGCTGGACGTCGGTGATTTCGCCACGCCGGTGAAATCCATCACCACCTTCCAGATGGGCGACAACGTCCGCATGGTGGTGCAGCCCAGCGGCGCCTACCAGCAAAGCGCTTACCAGGCCGACAACAAGTTCGTGCTGGAAGTGCGGCCCGAGACGCCCAACCCCAACCAGCTCGCGCCCGGCAACGGCCCGGGTTATCACGGGCAGAAGCTGTCGCTCAATTTCCAGAACATCGATGTGCGTTCCTTGCTGCAGGTGTTCGCCGACTTCACCGGCCTGAACGTGGTGGTGAGCGACTCGGTCACCGGCAACCTCACCCTGCGCTTGAAAGACGTTCCCTGGGACCAGGCGCTGCACATCATCCTCCAGGCCAAGGGCCTGGGGGAGCGCAAGGAAGGCAATGTGCTGTGGATTGCGCCGCGCGACGAAATCCTGGCTCGCGAAAAGTCCGAACTCGAGGCCAAGAAGTCCATCCAGGATCTCGAGCCGCTCAAGTCCGAGACCTATCAACTGAACTACCAGAAGGCGGCCACCGTGGTGGGGCTGCTGACAGGCGCGGCAGGTGGCGCGCAGTCAAGCGGTGCTGGCGGAGCGGCGGCCATGCCTCCGATTCCAGGCTTCTACTCGGGGGCCGGCGCGCCAACATCGCGCATCCTTTCGCCGCGTGGCACGGTCATTGCCGACCCACGCACCAACCAGATTTTCGTCACGGATATCCCATCGAAACTGGAAGAGATCGGCCGTCTCATCGGCAAGATCGACAAGCCGGTGCGTCAGGTGCTGATCGAGGCGCGCATCGTCGAGGCCTCCGACCAGTTCGGGCGCAGTCTTGGGGCCAAGCTGGGTTATACCGATGCACGTGGCATCCAGGGAGGGGTTCCAGGTGTCAATGTTGGTGGTTCAACCTATGCCACCGTGACTGGCGACTATCTCGGCGTGGCCAATCAAACCAACCAGCCCGGCTCTTCCGGCGCGACGCTGACGGATTCACAGTTTGTCAATCTTCCAGCCTTTGGTTTGGCCGGAAGCATTCTGGCTGGCGCTGTGCCCAGCGCCGTTGCAGTGAGCCTATTCAGTTCCGCAGCCAACCGCTTCATCAATCTGGAACTATCTGCGATGGAGGCCGATGGCAAGGGCAAGATCATTTCTTCCCCGCGCGTGATTACTTCAGATTTGCAAAAAGCCACCATTGAACAAGGCACCGAAATTCCTTATCAACAAGCGACTTCGAGTGGCGCCACCTCCGTGACTTTTAAGAAGGCTGTGCTGAGTCTTGATGTAACTCCTCAGATCACACCGGACGGCAACGTCATCATGAACGTCGAAATTCACAAGGATAGTCAAGGCGCTGCGACCAATGGTGTGCCCTCCATCAACACCAATACCGTGACGACTCAGGTGCAGGTGGAAAACGGTGGAACGGTCGTTCTTGGAGGCATCTACACTTCATCTGAGCAAAATCAGACCAATAAGGTTCCTTTGCTTGGTGATATTCCGGTTCTAGGTTATTTATTTAAGGTGAAGAGCAAGGCTATTCAGAAAAGCGAATTGATGGTTTTTCTGACTCCTAAGATTGTTAGCAATGCGGACCTAAGTCGCTAACAAACCAGTTTTGCATGTTATCGATTTAATGAGTATAGATAATTTGAGGTTTTAAATGTCACCATACACGCCGCGTTTTGTTAAAAGCCTGCTTGCAGCCGTATTCATAATTTCATTGGCTGCATGCGGCGGCGGCGGTGGGACTGCCGGGACTCCACTCTTGGGGGCAGGAAGTACAGCTAGTTCCGGGGGCTTGGGAGCTTCTAAGCCAACGGCAAATCTTGCATATCAAATCTCTCTTACGCCAGCAGCTTTGAATGTTGCAACAAATTCCGTTTATCAACTTAAAGCGGTCGTGACCGCTAACGGAAGTGCAGCTTCAAATACAAAGGTAACTTTTACGATTGGTAGTGCTTCGTCTGGACCGACTCTCAATGGATCAACAAGCGCCGTGACTGTTACCACTGGAACAGATGGCTCCGCTTATGTCAGATATCAGGCTGGTCAGCAAGCGGGCACCGATGTGATTGTGGCATCCGTTGGCACAGCTAATGTTAACGAGGTTAGTCAATCTACCTCGATTTCTGTAACAACTTCTGCTCCTAGCGGTTGGACGCTTAATCTTTCTGGCGTGCCAACTCAGGGAACTTGTTCAATCGGAACAAATGTGAATGGTAGCTCTCTATTCTGTGGACCATTAAGTGCAAACACAGTTGATCCGATTTCTGGTTTGCAGTACGTTGGATATGGGACGCGACTAGCAGCGTTTGTGGTTGATTCAAATAATAAGCCAGTTATTGGCGCAAGCGTAAGTTTCACTATGGGTAGCACAACAACTTCTGCAACCGTCGGGTACTGCAACACTTCCACTGGAGCGCCAACTACCGGGCCTACTTGCACGGATCACGCAACAAATAATCCTGGGAAGCCCAGTACAGCTTTAGTTCAAGCTGGCGTCCTAAATAATCAAAACAACGTAACTACCACCGTAGCGGCCACAACTAATACAAATGGCATTGCTTATGTGAATTACGCCAGTGGTGGACAGGGCGGTTATGACGTGGTGAATGTCACGGTGAGTTACCCGACTTCATCTGGCGGCTTGGCGCAAGCTACACAGTCGGTAACTATGTATGTCCAGTAACGCTTTGCACTCCCCATAACAATTTAGGCTGTCTACGCTGTTTCAGTTTTCCATAAGCAGCATCAGCACCGTTATCAGTGGAAAAACCATGTCGGATCTTTCTCATTGGCCTGATGGGCGCCGGCAAGACGACGGTTGCCCGCTCGCTTGCGCAGCGCACGGGGTTGGAGTTTGTCGATAGCGATCACGAAATCGAGCGGGAGCAAGGCTGCAGCATTGCGGCCCTGTTCGCGCGCGATGGCGAAGCCGGGTTCAGGGAGGTCGAGGCGCGGGCGATCGACGCCTTGACTCAGCGCGGCGGGCTGATTCTCGCCACCGGTGGCGGGGTGGTTCTCCGCGAGGACAACCGGCGCGCCTTGCATGACCGCGGCGTGGTCGTGTACTTGCGCGCCAGTGCCGACGAGCTGGCGCACCGTACCCGCAATGACCGCAGCCGCCCCTTGCTGCAAACGGGCGACCCGCGCGCCAAACTGCGCGAGTTGTTCCGCCAGCGTGACCCGCTGTACCGCGAAACAGCCCATTTCATCATCGACACCGGCCGTCCCTCGGTGGCGATGCTCGCAAATCTGGTCCTCACCCAACTGGAGCTGGCTGGGGTTCTGGATCCGGCGGCATACGTCACTGGTGCGGCTTCGGCTGGCGCCTCGGGTGGCTATTCTGGCGGTGCTCACACTCGCACACGCCGCTCCGAGCGGTAGACGGCTTGCCCGTTACGGGCCTACGGTCTCGTGCCAATGCAGTGCCCGTGGCGACCTGATCGCATGGACTTTGCGGGTCTCATCCAACCTGATAGGGCAGAGAGGCCCAGCCCAGGTGCCCAATCTGCCCACCCATGAGAGCGGACGTGGATCGCCGGTCGGACGAACCGGCCTACAGGGGGCTTCCTACAATCGAGCATTCACAGCCCAGCCCGACAAGCCCCAGCCATGACCATCGTCCGCGTCGAACTCGATCAGCGTGCCTACGACATCCACATCGGCGCGGGTCTGCTGGCGCGGCCTGAAAGTTTTGCTCAGGTTGCGGCGCCCGAGGCGCGCGCGCTCATCGTCTGCAACACCACCGTCGCGCCGCTCTACATGCAGCGACTGCAGCAGGCGCTGGCGCCGCACTTCGCCAAGGTGCTGAGTTGCGTACTGCCAGACGGCGAGGAGCACAAGGACTGGCCCACCCTCAACCATGTGTTCGACGCCCTGCTCGAACACCAGTGCGACCGCAAGACCACGCTGTTTGCGCTCGGGGGCGGGGTGATTGGCGACATGGCCGGTTTTGCCGCCGCCTGCTATATGCGCGGCGTGCCCTTCGTGCAGGTGCCCACCACCTTGCTGGCGCAGGTGGATTCGTCGGTGGGCGGCAAGACGGCGATCAACCATCCGCTGGGCAAGAACATGATCGGCGCGTTCTACCAGCCGCGGCTGGTCGTGGCCGATATCGACACCCTGGGCACCCTGCCGCCCGCCGAGGTGTCTGCCGGGTTGGCCGAAATCATCAAGCACGGCGCGATTGCCGACGCCACATTTTTCGACTGGCTCGAAACCCATATGGAGCGCCTGCGCACGCTCGACCCCGAGGCCGTGGCGCACGCCGTACGGCGCTCGTGCGAGATCAAGGCCGCCGTGGTGGCGCAGGACGAAACCGAGACCGGTCTGCGCGCCATCCTCAACTTCGGCCATACCTTCGGCCACGCCATCGAGGCTGGCATGGGCTATGGCCAGTGGCTGCACGGCGAGGCGGTGGGCGCCGGCATGGTGATTGCGGCCGATGTTTCGGTGCGCCTGGGCCTGCTGGATGCGGCCTCGGCGGCCCGGCTGCGCGAACTCACGCGCCGTGCCGGCTTGCCGGTGCAGGCGCCGCCGCTGCCGCTGGCGCGCTACATGGAACTGATGCAGGTGGACAAGAAGAACGAGGCCGGCAGCGTGCGCTTCGTGCTGCTGCAGGGCCTGGGCCATGCCCTGTTGCGCCCGGCTCCGGCCGATGTGGTGAACGCCAGCCTGTTGGCGCATGGCGCTCTGGCGACGGTGTCCGAGCCAGCCGCGCAGGGGCGGGCAACGGCGTCGACATCCCCATGAATCTGCGAGCAGCGGAATCGCCCGACGCGCACGAGGCGCGGCTGGCGCCTTACGCCAATACCGCCGCCACTTCACGCGGCCGCAGGTACGCCGAACCGGCGCCGCGCGACCGCAGCGACTACCAGCGCGACCGCGACCGCATCATCCACTGCAGCGCATTCCGGCGGCTGGAGTACAAGACCCAGGTGTTTCTCAACCACGAGGGCGATCTGTTCCGCACCAGGCTCACGCACAGTCTGGAAGTGGCGCAGATCGCGCGTTCCATCGCCCGCGCGCTGCGCCTGAACGAAGACTTGACCGAGGCCATCGCTCTGGCGCACGACCTCGGCCACACGCCATTCGGCCACGCCGGACAGGATGCGCTGAATGACTGCATGCGCAGCAGGGCGCTGCAGGTTTTACGCCCGCGCTCGGAGGATGGAGACGGCGTCGCCAGTTCCATGGGGGACATGGACGGCGGTGGCTTCGAGCACAACCTGCAGTCGCTGCGGGTGGTGGACAAACTGGAGGAGCGCTACGCCGCGTTCGATGGCCTGAACCTCACCTTCGAGACGCGCGAGGGCATCCTCAAACATTGTTCGCGGCGCAATGCCGCGCACCTGGGCGAGGTGGCGGCGCGTTTTCTGCATGGCGGCCAGCCCAGCCTGGAAGCGCAGGTGGCCAACCTGGCCGATGAGATCGCCTACAACAACCACGACATCGACGACGGCCTGCGCTCGGGTCTTCTGCAGCTCGATCAGCTCGAAGCCATCGGCTTTTTCGGCGGTCATCTGCATGCGGTGCGCGCTGCCTATCCGGGCCTTGTGACCAAGCGTCTGGTGGCCGAAACCATCCGCCGCATGATTTCCGCGCTCATCGCCGATCTGGTGGCGCAGACCCAGGCCAACATCGTGGCGGCCGGCGTGCAGAGCCCGGCAGAAGTGCGCGCGGGCGCGCCGCTGGTGGGTTTCAGCGCCCCGGTGCGCGAACAACTCACCCGGCTGCAGCAGTTCTTGCGCCAGGCGCTGTACCGGCACCCGCAGGTGCTGCGCTCCACCACCAAGGCGGCGCGGGTGCTGCGCGAGTTGTTCACCGCCTATGCCGACGAGCCGCGCCTGCTGCCGTTCGACCACCAGCGCCCGGCGGGCACCAATCCATTGCGCGCCATTGCCGACTACATCGCCGGCATGACCGACCGCTACGCGATCAAGGAGCATCGCAAGCTGTTTTCCGTGCAGGACTGGTAGCGCGCGCGGGAGAGGACGGACTGGGACGAATCCCGCGTGGCGAATGGGCGTATCTAAAAATGTCAGCGCATTGTTTGCCTAGGCAATAGCATGCCAGACATGAATGTGAAAACTCCAGAGCAGCCCGCCCAAGCGACGGCTGCACCGCCGCGCTTTTACGAAGGCGACACCTACTGCAAGGACAACTCGGTCGGCTTCCTGATGAAGCGCTGCCTGGCCGTGCTATTGCGCAACCTGGAGCACCGCATGCAGGCGCTCGACCTCACGGGCACGCAATGGCATCCGCTGATTCATGTGCTGGAAGGTTGCGACACCGTGGCCGCCTGCGCCCGCGAAATGCAGACCGACGCCGGCGGCATGACCCGCATGCTGGACCGCCTCGAAACCAAAGGCCTGCTGGTGCGCGAACGCAGCACGGTGGATCGCCGCGTGGTGCATCTCGCGCTCACGCCCAAGGGGCGCGAAGTGGCCCAGCAAGTGCCCGCCGTGCTGGCCGAAGTGCTCAACGAACACCTGCGCGGGTTCACGGCCCAAGACTTCGCCACGCTGATGGACTTGCTGCGGCGCTTCGTCGACAACGGCGACGCCCTCGCCGCTGCCAGCAATGCCGGGCCCGGCCCCAAGCTCACCCTGGACGAGGGCTGAAGGCGCACGTCACCGCCCCCGAATGCGCAGGCAGCAGACTGCATGACCGCCCGACGCATCGCCTGAATCACCCTGGCTCACCGCACATCCCGCACGACCAACACCTGTTCTCCATCATGCCGCTTCCATCACCCTTTCGAACCCGAGCCATGCATGGCCATACGGCCCGTGGCGGCCTGCTGTGCCTGGCGCCACTGCTGGCGGCCCTGCTGCTGGCCGGTTGTGCCTCCACCGGCCGCATCCAGCCCATGGCCCAAGCCTTGCAGCCGGCGCAACTCGGCCTGAGCAACAACGCCGTCAACCCGGCAGAGTTTCCGAAAGAAGATTGGTGGACGCAGTTCAACGCTCCCGAGTTGAACCGCCTGATCGCCCAAGCCCTGGCCGATAACCCCAGCCTGCAGGAAGCGCAGGCGCGCATGCGCCAGGCGCAGGCGGCGGTGGGTGTGGCGCAAAGCAGCCTGGAGCCGAGCCTGAATGCCGCGGTGAACTCCACCCGCCAGCGCTTCAGCGCAAACGATATTTATCCCCCGCCTCTGGGCGGCGGCACCTACACCGAAAACCAGGCCCTGCTGCAAGGCAGCTACACCTTCGACTTTTTTGGCCGCAACAAGGACCAGCTCCAGGCGGCCATCGGCCAAGCCCGCGCGGCCCAAGCCCAGGCCCAGGCGGCGCGCGTGTTGCTGGCGGCGAATGTGGCGGGCGCCTATGTCAACCTCGCGCGGCTGGACGCGCAGCGCGATGTGCTGGAGCGCACCCTGGCGCAGCGCCAGCACATCGAACGGCTGGTGGGAGACCGCGTTCGCGCCGGCCTGGAAACCTCGCTGCAGCAGCGCCAGGCCCAGGCCGAGATTCCGCAAATCAAGCTGCAGCTCGAACAGAACGCGCAGGCGCAGGCCCAGGCGCGCCACGCGCTGGCTGCCCTGCTCGGGCAAGGCCCAGAGGCCACGGCCAAGCTCAAGCCCAGCCTGCAGACGCTGCCCATGCCGGCGCTGCCGCAAAGCCTGCCGGCCGAACTCATCGGCCGCCGGGCCGATGTGGTGGCCGCGCGCTGGCAGGCGCAGGCAGCGCTGGCGGGCGTGAAGGCGGCGCGCGCGGCCTTCTATCCCAACATCAGCCTGACCGCTTTTGCCGGCTTCACCGCGCTGGGTTTCAGTCAATTCCTTGCGGCCGGCAGCCGCGCCTATGGCGTGGGCCCGGCGCTGACGCTGCCCATTTTTGAAGGCGGCAAGCTGCGGGCCAATCTGCGCGGGCAATCGGCGGCGGCCGATGCGGCCATCGCCCAATACAACGCCACGGTGGTGAACGCCGTGCGCGAAGTGGCCGACGCGGTGAGCGACCGGCGCTTCTTGCAGCAGCAGATCGTCCAGCAGCAAGATGCGCTCCAGCTCGCGCAGGACGCCGAGCGGCTGGCACAACAGCGCTACAAGGCCGGCCTGAGCAATTACCTCAATGTGCTGACCACCGAGAACGGGGTGCTGCAGCTGGAGCAGATCGGCACCAGCCTCAAGGCGCAGGCGCTGGTGGACGATCTGGCCCTGATCCGCGCCCTGGGCGGCGGTTATGCGACCACCGAACTGCCGGCGCTGCCGGGGGCGACGGCCGAGATCGCCCCGGCAGCGGCAAGTCCACAAACGCCAACAACCCCTGCGGCCCCGGCAACCCCAAGCACCGCAGCCCGGCCCTGAGCCGCGGCGATCGAGCGTCGTCATCAACACAACAACATCACGGAGCTTTGCATGAGCGCCAACCCACCATCCAACACCCCGAACGGCTCCCCCGCCGCCAGCAATGGCAATGGCAAAGCGGCCAAGCGCCGCAAGCTGATGATCGTGGCCATCGTCTTCTTCATCATCGCCGGCGCCCTGTACAGCGGCTACAACTACTGGCAGTCGCTGCGCTACGCCTACACCGACGACGCGTACGTGCAGGGCAACCTGGTGCAAGTCACGCCGCAGGTGGGCGGCACCGTGGTGGCGATCGACGGTGACGACACGCAGCTGGTGAAGGTCGGCCAGCCGCTGGTGCAGCTGGACGGCGCCGACACCCATGTCGCCCTGCAGCAGGCCGAGGCCATGCTGGCGCAGGCGGTGCGGCAGGTGCGCGTGAGCTTTGCCAACAACGGCACGCTGGCGGCGCAAGTGGCGGTGCGGCAGACCGATGTCGCCACCGCGCAAGCCAATCTGGCCAAGGCCGAGGACGCGCAGCGACGCCGTCAGGAACTCGCCGGCACCGGCGCGGTGGGGGCGGAAGAATTGCGCCAGGCGCAGATCGCGGTGCAGGCGGCGAAAGCCGCGCTGACCACGGCGCAGGCCGGCGTCATGGCGGCGCAGGAACAGCTCGCCAGCGGCGAGGCGCTCACGGCAGGCACGGTGATTGCCGACAACCCTTCGGTCAAGCTGGCCGCAGCCAAGGTGCGCGAGGCCTATCTGGCTTACGAGCGCACGATGATCCCCGCGCCGGTCAGTGGCGTGGTGGCGCAGCGCACGGTGCAACTCGGCCAGCGCGTGGCTCCCGGCGTGCCGCTGATGTGGGTGGTGCCGCTGAACGATGTGTGGATCAACGCCAACCTGAAGGAAACCCAGTTGCGCGACGTGCGCATCGGCCAGCCGGCCAAAGTGGTGGCCGACACCTATGGCAGCAGCTTCACCTACACCGGGCGCGTGGTCGGCCTGTCGGCAGGCACGGGCGCGGCGTTCTCGCTGCTGCCGGCGCAGAACGCCACGGGCAACTGGATCAAGGTGGTGCAGCGCCTGCCGGTGCGCGTCGCACTCGACCCGAAGCAGCTCGCCAGCCACCCGCTGCGCGTGGGCATGTCGACGGAAGTGACCATCACCATCAGCGACCACAAGGGCCCGCTGGTGACGGACATGCCGCCGACCGGCCCGGCCGCCAGCACCGACGTTTATGCCGCCGACTGGAAGAAGGCCGATGCCCTGGTGGATTCCATCGTCGCCGCCAACGCCGGCGGCAAGCGCTGAGGCAGCGCAAGCGCGCGACCAAGGACCACGCATATGGCCAGCTCACTCGACATCGAAGAGGCCGCAGCCGGGGCCACGCCCGCCGCGCCGGCCACCCCCGCGCACATGGTGCCGCTCAAGGGCAGCATGCTGGTGCTCGGCACCATCGCGCTGTCGCTGGCGACCTTCATGAACGTGCTCGACACCTCCATCGCCAACGTCTCCATCCCGGCGATTGCCGGCGATCTGGGGGTGAGTTCCTCGCAAGGCACCTGGGTCATCACCTCCTTCGGCGTGGCCAATGCCATCGCCGTGCCGCTCACCGGTTTCGTCACCCAGCGTTTCGGCGCCGTGAAGGTGTTCCTCGCCAGCATCCTGCTGTTCACGCTGTTCTCGTTTCTGTGCGGGCAGGCCCACAGCATTGAAATCCTCATCCTGTTCCGCGTGCTGCAAGGCGCCAGCGCCGGGCCGATGATTCCGCTGTCGCAAACCCTCTTGCTCTCCAGCTATCCGCAGAAGCGCGCGGGCATGGCGCTGGCGATGTGGTCGATGACCACGCTGATCGCGCCCATCCTCGGCCCGCTGCTCGGCGGCTGGATCACCGACAACATTTCCTGGCCGTGGATTTTCTACATCAACGTCCCCGTCGGCCTCATCGCCGCCGCCGTGACCGCCAGCATCTACACCCGCCGCGAGACCCCGATCCGCAAGCTGCCGATCGACTGGACCGGGCTCGGGCTGCTGGTGATCTGGGTCGGCGCGCTGCAAATCATGCTCGACAAGGGGCAGGAGCTCGACTGGTTTTCCTCGCCCGTCATCATTGCCCTGGCGGTGGCGGCCGTGGTGGGCTTCACGCTCTTCCTCATCTGGGAAATCTACGACGACCATCCGGTGGTCGACCTCACCTTGTTCAAGATTCCGAGCTTCACCCTCGGCACCATCATGCTGGCGCTGGCCTATGGCATGTTCTTCGGCAGCCTGGTGCTGCTGCCGCTGTGGCTGCAGGAGTTCATCGGCTACACCGCCACCCAGGCCGGTGAAGTGCTGGCGTGGGTCGGGCTGTTCGCCCTCCTCCTGTCGCCCGTCATCGGCCGCTATCTGCCCGTGCTGGATTCGCGCTGGGTCACCACCTTCTCCTTCATCGTCTTCGCCCTGGTGTTCTACATGCGCTCGCAGTTCACCACCGGCGACAGCTACTGGGAGTACAGCATTCCAACGGTGATTCAGGGGATTGCCACGGCGACGTTCTTCATCCCGCTGCTGGGCATCATCCTGGGGGGCTTGCCGGGGCATCGCATCGCCGCGGCTTCTGGTCTGTCGAACTTTGCCCGCATCACCGCGGGCTCGTTCGGCACGTCCATCTACACCACCTGGTGGGCCGACCGCGCCGACCTGCACCATGAGCAACTCGTCAGTCATATCTACGCCGGCAGTCCGGTGGCCAGCCCCGTGATCCAGGGCCTGCAGGCGCGCGGCTTCAGCCACGAGCAGGCGCTGGGCGTGATCAACCGCCTCATCGACCAGCAGGCCTACACCATCGCCGTCGACGACATGTTCCGCCTCAGCGCCTGGCTGTTCCTCGCCATGATTGTCCTGGTCTGGATGATCAAGCCGGCACGGGGTGGCGCAGCCAGCGCCGAGGCGGCCGGCGCACATTGAACCGGCCGGGTTCATGGCATCACCTCACACATCGTTCACTCGAAAAAACCATCGTCATGCGCACATCATCCCCATCCCGTGCATACGCCTTCTCGCGCCACGCACTGCTGGCCGCCTTCCTGGCCGCCACCTGTCTGGCGCAGGCGCGGGCTTCCGAACTGTCCGCGCTCTGGGGCGCGTACCGGGGCTATCACAACACTACCCTGGCCTACCAGACCGATCCTTTCTGGGTGCACGACTTTGCCCATGGCAAGCTCGACCTCAGCCTGGAGGGGTCGGTTGGCCAAGTCACCGGGCCATCGGGCTCGGATCACCAGTCCCTGTGGCATGTCGGACTGACTCCCATGGCGCGCTGGTGGCTCACGCCGCAATCGGGCATCGAGCTCGGCATTGGTGCGAATGTGTTTTCTGGCACCCATCTCGGCGACAAACGCATCTCCACCGCCTACCAGTTCGGCGACTCCATCGGTGTCTTCCACCGCTTCGCCAGCACCCCCTGGAGCCTGGGCCTGCGCCTCACCCACTATTCCAACGCCGACATCAAACGCCCCAACCCGGGGCAGGACTATCTGCAACTGCGCGTGGCTTACAACTTCGACTGAGCGCCCCAAGGGCGACGCGCGGACGGTCGCCGGCCTCGGTTCGGCCGCAACGCCCACCACTCGGCCGCGACGGCAGCCGCCTTGCAGCGCCCGCCCGCGCTGCCCTTACCATGCGCGCATGTTCCAGGACCAAGCCACGCTGCTGCTGCTCATCCGCCACGGCGAAACCGAGTGGAATCATGACGCGCGCATCCAAGGGCACACGGACATCGCCCTGAGCGCGCAGGGCCGCAGCCAAGCCCGGGCCGTGGCCGCGGCCCTGTCTGATGCCGACATCCATGCCGTCTACGCCAGCGACCTGCTGCGCGCCAGTGAAACCGCCCAGCCCATCGCCCAAGCCCATGGCTTGCCCCTGCACACCGACCCTGGCCTGCGCGAGCGCGCCTTCGGTGCTTTCGAAGGGTCCAGCTTCGTGCAATTGCAAGCCATCCACCCCGAGGCCTGCGAGCGCTGGCGCAAGCGCGACCCGAGCTTCGCCGCGCCCGGGGGCGAGCGGCTGGATGACTTCTACGCCCGCGTCACCACCACCGTGCGGCGCATCGCTGCGAGCCATGCGGGGCAAACGGTGGCCATCGTCACCCACGGCGGTGCGCTCGACTGCCTGCACCGCTGCGCCACCAGCCAGGAGCTGCATGCGCCACGCACCTGGGAGCTGCGCAACGCTGCCATCAACCGCGTGCTGGTGGCCGAGGGCCGCATGACCCTGGTGGGCTGGAACGACGGCGGGCACCTGGACAGCGGTCTGGACGAAGCCCTGGGTTGATGGCGCCGGGTTCAGGCGCCGAACCACGACACCGGCCACGCTTCATCGACAGCAAGGGGATCAGCATCACGGCGCAGGTGTTCATCCGCAATCTGCGCAACGGCGATGCGGTGGTGCGCAGCCCACCTCGGCCAGCGCGGGCCCGCCCAGCCAGCCACCAAGGACTGTATGGCTGCTAGGCTGCGGTGTGATGCAATGGCCCCTTCGGGCCGCCAGGTCAACTCGGCGCGGGACGCAGCATTGCTCCTGCGGTATGGCGCAGGGTTTTTGCGCTGAGCCTGGCCTTGAACCCATCACTGAGCGATTCTTCAGCATGAGCATGCGTTTTGTTGTTTCCTTGGGCATGGCCGCCGGCCTCGCGCTCACCCTCGGCAGTACGCCGGCCGATGCTGGCCTCGGCCAACCGTTGTCGGCCGCGGCGCAGGACGGCACCCCCATCGCCGCGGCATCCGGCGCGCGTCTGACGGCGAAGGCCGCTTCTGCTTCTACCCCCGCAGCGGCGTTGCCGATTCAAAGCCAATCGATCCAGACCCCGCAGGGCGCCAGCGTCACGGAGTACGCCGGCGCCTCCGGCCCCGTGTTCGCCATCACTTGGCGCGGGCCATTCAAGCCGGATCTGCGGCAACTGCTCGGCCAGTATTTCGCGCCCTTCGTCCAAGGCAGTCCGCGTGCCGGCCTGGGCTTGACCGCTTCTGTGGTGCATGGCGACGACATCGTCGTGCACAGCTTCGGCCGCATGCGCAATTTCTACGGCGTGGCCTGGGTGCCGTCGCTGGTGCCCGCGGGCTTCGATGTCGCGGGGTTGCAGCCATGAGGGCGCCGACTCGAGTGCGGGGCCCATCACTGGGCGGCCTTCGAGGCCCGTGGCGCAACGTCCCACCGATAGGCGGGAGTGCGGCCTTGCGCCATCTGGCTCTTGGTGCCGCGCTGACTGTTGCGGCTTTGTTGGCGGGCTGCGGCGGCGGTGGCGGGGGCAGCGCCCCGAGTGACCCGCCCGCGACCCGAAACCCACCCGTCAGCCTGGCGAATCCGCCGAGCGGGCGCAACGTGGTGCCAGTCAGCATCCTGCAGCTCGCAAGCACCGGCTCGAATACCGCCAACACACCCTATGTCACGGTGACGGTCTGCAACAGCTCTGGCGGTTGCGTCAGCATTCCCGATGTGCTGGTCGATACCGGCTCCGCCGGCCTGCGCCTGTTCGCCAGTTCCGCGCTGAATAGCCTGAACTTGCCGGCCGTGACCACCGGTACAGGAGGTGAACTCGCGGCCTGCGCCCAGTTCGCCTCGGGCTACACCTGGGGCAGCATGCGCTCGGCCATGGTGCAGATCGGGGGCCTGAGCACCGGCTGGGCGATTCCGATCGAAGTCATCGGCGACACCAGCATTCCCCAGACGGCGCCGCAAGCCTGCCAGAACCAGGGCCAAGATTTTTCCAAGTCGTTAAGAAGCGTGGTCAACGGCATTCTCGGCATCAGTAATTTTCAGTACGACTGCGGCGTCGCATGCACCTATCCGCCATCGGCCTATGCCACTCAAAACACGCCCAGTCCCGGCGTCTACTACGACTGCAATGGCGGCACCTGCACGGAAACCAGCGCCAGCTATGCGCAGCAAGGCATCAATCCGATTGCCGCTTTTCCTGCCAGCTACAACAACGGCAGCATCCTGACCTTGCCTGCCGCCTCGCTGCCCTGGGGCTCACAAGCGGCCACCGGCGTGCTGATCTTTGGCATCAATACCGCGAGCAACAACCAGTTGCCGGCTGGGGCGCAGGTGTTCGCGCTCGATCGCTACGGCAACCTGCCGATCGCGGTCAACGGCAGCAGTGGCACCGGCTTCATCGACAGCGGCTCGAACGGCTATTACACCGCGCTGAACCTGCCGGCCTGCACGCAATCCAGCGGTTTCTATTGCCCGAGCCCGGCGGCGAACGTGGCGTTGCAGCTGAGTTCGGGGGCGGCGTCGTCGAGCACCAGCATCACCATCGCCAACGCTGACACCATGTTCCAGACCGGCAATGCCGCGCTGCCGGCCCTTGGGGGCACGGCGGCCATTACAGGCCAGGTGGATCTGGGTCTGCCGTTTTTCTACGGGCGCACGATCGGCACCGGCATCCAGCAGGCTCCGAATTCGAACGACTACGGTTTCGTCGCGTTCTAGGGAACTGTCAACGCTCTTGCGGCGCCTTCGGCCAGGCGGCGAAGGCTGCAGGCGGAGGATGCCGCATCAGCCGCCGAACAAGTCGCCTGGGGCGCGCGGTGCCGCCAGGCCCAGGTGGGCATAGGTGGCGGGGCTGGCGATGCGGCCGCGCGGGGTGCGCTGGATGTAGCCATGCTGGATGAGGAAGGGCTCGATGACATCCTCGATGGTGTCGCGCTCCTCGCCAATGGCGGCGGCCAGGTTGTCCAGCCCCACCGGCCCGCCGCCGAAGCGGTGGACGATGGCTTCCAGCAGTTTGCGGTCCATCAGGTCGAAGCCGAGAGGGTCCACGTCCAGCATCTTCAGCGCCGCATCGGCCACGTCGCGGGCAATGCGGCCGTCGGCCCGCACCTCGGCGTAATCGCGCACGCGGCGCAGCAGGCGGTTGGCGATGCGCGGCGTGCCGCGTGAGCGGCGGGCAATTTCCAGCGCCCCGTCCTGCTCGATATGCGCCTGCAGCAAAGCCGCCGAGCGCTGCACGATGGTGGTGAGTTCCCCGGTGGTGTAGAACTCCAGCCGCGAGACGATGCCGAAGCGGTCGCGCAGCGGGTTGGTGAGCATGCCGGCGCGGGTGGTGGCGCCCACCAGGGTGAAGGGCTGCAGGTCGATTTTCACGCTGCGCGCGCCCGGCCCTTCGCCGATCATGATGTCGATCTGGTAGTCCTCCAGCGCGGGGTAGAGAATTTCCTCGACCACGGGTGAGAGGCGGTGGATCTCGTCGATGAACAGCACGTCGTTGCGTTCGAGATTGGTCAGCAGCGCCGCCAGGTCGCCGGCGCGCTCCAGCACCGGCCCCGAGGTGGAGCGCAGGTTCACGCCCATTTCGCGGGCGATGATGTGCGCCAGCGTGGTCTTGCCCAGCCCCGGGGGGCCGAACAGCAGCACATGGTCCAGCGCCTCGCCGCGCTTTTTCGCCGCGCTCATGAAGATGTCGAGCTGCTCGCGCACCTTGGCCTGGCCGATGTAGTCGGCCAGCACCTGCGGGCGCAGCGCGCGCTCCACCGCCTCTTCCTGCGGCGAGGCGGGTGCCGGGCTGATGACGCGTGCGGCGTCGAAGTTGTCGGCCTGAATGCTCATGCCGTTCAGCCCTTGGCCAGCGCCTTGAGCGCCTGGCGGATGCCGTCGTCCACGCCGCTGTCGGCCGGCAGCTTGGCGACTGTGGCGCTGGCTTCGCGCTCGGAATACCCCAGGGCGAGCAGCGCCTGCAGCACGTCGGCATGGCCGGGCGCGGTGATGCCGCCCACCGGGCGGCCGAGGTCGGGGCCGAGCTTGCCGCGCAATTCCAGCAACAGGCGTTCGGCGGTTTTCTTGCCGATGCCGGGCACGCGCGTGAGCCGCGCCGGGTCTTGTGCGGCGATGGCCTGGGCCAGCTCGTTCACGCTCAGGCCCGACAGCACCGCCAGGGCGATGCGTGCGCCCACGCCGGAAATCTTGATGAGTGCGCGAAACGCCTCCCGCTCCTGCGCGGTGGCGAAGCCGTAGAGCTGGTGTGCGTCTTCGCGCACCGCCAGATGCGTCAGCAGCGTGACGGGCTGGCCCACGGCGGGCAGACCGTAGAGCGTGCTCATGGGCACGTCGATCTCGTAGCCGACACCGGCGCAGTCCACCAGGAGTTGCGGTGGGGTCTTGTCCAGCAGGGTGCCGTGAATGCGTCCGATCATGCCGAGGACTTTAGCAGCCCGGCCCGACACGGCCGCCTGAAGCGGCCAGCGCCAGCCTGGGCCGACTAAACTGCAAGGTTTCGCTGCATCTGCGCCCATGAAACCCCAGTCCTCCTACACCCACGACGAGCTCGTGGCCTGCGGCCACGGCAAGTTGTTCGGCCCCGGCAACGCCCAGTTGCCCCTCGACAACATGCTGATGATGGACCGCATCGTTCACATTGCCGACCACGGCGGCGGCTATGGCAAGGGCGAGATCCGCGCCGAGCTCGACATCAAGCCCGAGCTGTGGTTTTTCGGTTGCCATTTCGACGGCGATCCGGTGATGCCCGGTTGCCTGGGGCTGGATGCGATGTGGCAACTGGTGGGTTTTTATCTCGGCTGGATGGGCGCGCCGGGCCGCGGCCGGGCGCTGGGCGTGGGCGAGGTGAAATTCACCGGCCAGGTGCTGCCCTCGGCCAAGATGGTGACGTATCACATCAACCTCAAGCGCGTGATCAACCACCGCCTGGTGATGGGCATCGGCGACGGCGTGATGTCGGTCGATGGCCGTGAGATTTACACCGCCAAAGACTTGCGCGTCGGCCTGTTCACGTCCACCGAAGGGTTCTGACGAGCCGAGGGTGCCGTGCAGTGCGCGGCCGCCCCCGGGCAATTTCAGGCCACGGCCCTGAGCTTGGCCTGCAGGCCCTTGAGCAGGGGCTCGCGTTCGGCGGCGTCGGCGCGCTCCAGCAGGCGGTTGGCGCCAGAGATGATGGCGCGGATCGATGCCGTGACGATGTTCGGGTCGATGCCGACGCCGAAGGTCGAGGCCGTCATGCCCTCCATCGCCACTTCCACCATGGCCACGGCGCGCGCGCCCGAACCCAGGCCCAGCGCGCGTTCCTCATAGCTTTGCACCACCAGCGGCAAGTGCAGCGCCTGCACCGCGGCGTCGATCGGGCCGTTGCCCTCGCCGCGCAGCGAGACGCGCCGGCCGTCCACCTCCAGCTCCACCCGAATGCCCTGCTGCTGGCCGTGCTCGATGAGGTGGTGCGTCACATAGCGCAGCGGCTCCTCGGCCTTCACATAGGTCTGCTCGAACATGGCCCACAGCTCCTGCGCCGTGACCTCCAGGCCAGTCGCGTCGGTGTGCTGTTGCACCACGCCGCTGAATTCCACCTGCAGGCGCCGCGGCATGACCAGACCGTAAGCCGACTCCAGCAGGTAGGCGATGCCGCCCTTGCCCGACTGGCTGTTGACGCGAATGACCGAGTCGTAGGCACGGCCGAGGTCGGCCGGATCCACCGGCAGGTAGGGCACTTCCCAGATGGCGGTGGCTTTCTGCGCCGCGAGGCCTTTCTTGATGGCGTCCTGGTGGGAGCCGGAAAACGCCGTGAACACCAGGTCGCCCACATACGGGTGGCGCGGGTGGATGGGCAACTGGTTGCAGTCTTCCACCGCGCGCGCGACGGCGTTGATGTTGGAGAAATCCAGCCCCGGATGAATGCCCTGCGAATACAGGTTCAGCGCGAGCGTGACGAGGTCCACGTTGCCGGTGCGCTCGCCGTTGCCGAACAGGCAGCCCTCGATGCGGTCGGCCCCGGCCATCACCGCCAGCTCAGCCGCCGCCACGGCGCAGCCGCGGTCGTTGTGCGGGTGCACCGACAGGACGATGCTGTCGCGCCGGTCCAGGTGGCGGTGCATCCACTCGATCTGGTCGGCGTAAACATTGGGCGTGCTCATCTCCACCGTGGCCGGCAGGTTGAAAATGATCTTGTTCTCGGGCGTGGGCTGCCAGACCTCGGTGACGGCATTGCACACCGACACCGCGAACGGCAGTTCGGTGCCGCTGAACACCTCGGGGCTGTACTGGAAGGTCCATTTCGTCTCGGGCCGCTCGGCGGCGAGCTGCCTGATGAGGGTGGCGGCGTTCACCGCGATTTGCGTGCAGCCGGCTTCGTCCACGTTGAACACGATGCGGCGGAAATTCGGCGCCGTGGCGTTGTAGACATGCACGATGGCCTGCTTGGCGCCATGCAGCGACTCGAAGCTGCGGCGAATGAGGTCTTCGCGCGCCTGGGTCAGCACTTCGATGGTCACGTCATGCGGAATATGGCCGCCTTCGATGAGCTCGCGCACGAAGTCGAAATCGGTCTGCGAAGCCGAGGGAAACGCCACCTCGATCTGCTTGACGCCAATGCCGCACAGCAGCTTGAACATGCGCATCTTGCGTTGCGCGTCCATCGGCTCGAACAGCGCCTGGTTGCCGTCGCGCAGATCGGTGCTCATCCAGATGGGCGGCTGGCTGATGACCTGGTCGGGCCAGGTGCGGTCTTTCAAACCCACGGGCGGCATGGGGCGGTATTTGGTCTGCGGGTGCTTCAACATGGCGGCAATCTCCGGCAAGGCAATCGAAATCGGAAGGCGTTCAGCGCAAACGCTGAACTTCAAGGAGCGACTGATGGCAGCCTGACTGTCGCGCGCGCAGGGCCAGGCTGCCGCTGCGTAGTCGTAGCAGGAGGCGGCTGGTTGTGATGCGTGCGGTGAGCGTGGCGAATGGCGACATGGGGCGGAGCTTTTGGGTCAGAGGCGGGTTCTGCGGCTTGCGCTGGGGTGCAGCGATTCGATCCCGGGCGGGACGGCGGCAGAGCCGTGCGGGGGCGGATCAGGGGCGCGCCGGGCGCAGTCGCCGCGCGCCATCCACACGCAGTAGGCGCAGCATCTGGGCACGCTGCATGGCCATCAGGGCTGCGGCCGAGGTGCATGTGGTGGAGATGCGCATGGTGGATGAACAAGGCTTCATAGCCCTGCAACAGTAGCAAAAACGCTGCCTTGCGTCAAACGCAAGGGGAATGAACGCCCAGAGCGTACGCCGCGCCGCCGGCTCCGCGCCAGAGCAGCTCCGGCGCGTGCCGATCGACCCCCCCATACGATCCCGGCTGGCCTCAAGCCACGGGAACGGCGCCACCTGGCTCAGCGCTGGCCACGCCTTCCTGACCAGGAGTGGCGCCGGCGTCGCGCAGCGCCCCCCGGTTCTGGAAATACGCCGCCGGAGTGGTTCCCAGGGCCTGGCGAAACACCTTGATGAAGGCGCTGACACTGTCATACCCCAGCGACAGCGCCACATGCTTGACGGCCTGGCCCGTGGCCAGCCATTCCAGCGCCTGGGTCAGGCGCGCCCATTGCCGCCACTGCGCGAAGGTCATGCCGGTTTCCTGCACGAATTTGCGGCTCAGGCTGCGCGAGCTGATATCGGCCCAGTGCGCCCATTGCTCGAGACGCCGCGGGTTGGCGACATCGGCCAGCAGGGCGCGGGCGATGGCGAGCAGGCGCGCATCCGTCGGCCAGGGCAGTTGCAGCGGCTCGGTGGGAGTCTGGCGGATTTCGTCCAGCAGCACCAGCAGCAGGCGCATCTGCGCCGGGCCCAAGGGCTTATCGGGCGCCCAGGCCACGGCTCGCTGCATCACCATCACGGCCAGCGGGCTGGCCTGGAAGTTGGTGGGCTCGGCCGGCAGGTCGCCGCAGAATTCTGCGGCCAGGAACGCGCCGAAACCCGCCGTGGGGCCGTAGGACTGCACCGCGTGCGGCACGCTCGGCGGCATCCAGCCGATGCCGCGCGGCGGCGCGAGGAAGCGCCCGCGTGCGGTTTCGACCGCGACCAAGCCCTCGGTCAGCAGGAACAGGGTGCCGCGCGCGTGCACATGGGGGGTCGGATCGAAGGCCACCTCATTGCGCACATTGACGGCAATGAGTTCGGCGCCGCCACCGCTGTCGATGATCTGCTGGATGTCACAAGAAAGTCCCATGGTTCTGGTTTGGCTGGTTCGCGATATAAGTTGGCATAGTAAAGCGACTGCGCCAGGATTTGTGCGCCTAAGATGGATCGACTGCTTGGTTTGGGCCGCGGCAGGAATGGGGGCCTTTCCCTAGAATCGGCGTCCATTGGCTTGGCCGCGCGACCCGCGCAAGTTGGCGCGATGGCCCCCCATGCCGATTCCCCGCCGGCTCGCTCGTCGTCACCATGCCGCACTGCAAACAGGACTAGATGGCTATGCACCGATTGACCGCGCCCCGGCGCGCCTTATGGATGGCCCTGGGCACCGCGCTGCTGGCTGGTTGCACCACGGTCGGGCCGAATTTCAAGACGCCGGCCGCCCCCGCGGTGGGTGGCTACACGCGCGCAGCACTGCCGGCTGGCATCGCATCGGCGCCCGGCGCCATGGGCGGGGCGCAGAACTTGGTCGCGACCCAAGCGGTTGCGGCCGACTGGTGGACCAGCTTCGGCGCGGCGCGGCTCAACACGCTGGTGACCCAGGCGCTGCAAAACAGTCCATCCCTGGCCGCGGCCGAAGCCACCTTGCGCCAGGCGCAGCAAACCTACGCGGCGCAAGCCGGCTCCACGCTGTACCCCACGGTCAACGCCAAGCTCGGGGCCAGCCGCAATGCCTCCAATGCATCGAGCTTCGGCCAGAAGGGCGGTGGCCAGAACATCTACAACCTCTACAACGCCGGCATCGCCGTCAATTACAACCTCGACCTGTTCGGCGGCAATCGCCGCGCCCTGGAGGCACTGGCGGCGCAGGCCGACTACCAGGCCTACCAGCTGGCCGGCGCGCGTTTGTCCCTGGCTGGCAATGTGGTCACCACCGTCTTTGGCCAGGCGCAGGTGGCGGCGCAGATCGGGGCCACCGAAGCCATCCTCAAGGCGCAGCAAAGCCAGCTCGATATTGCCCACAAACGCTTCGAGCTGGGCGCCGCCGCCAAGGCCGACGTGCTCACCCTGCAAACCCAGGTGGAGCAAACCCGCGCCACCTTGCCGCCGCTGCGCAACAAGCTGGAGCAGGCCGACCATCTGTTGGCGGTGCTGATCGGCCAGGCGCCGGGTGCGGCCGACGTGCCGCGCTTCACCCTGGCCGATTTCCAATTGCCCGCGACCTTGCCGCTGGTCGTGCCCTCCGAGCTCGTGCGGCAGCGCCCTGACATCCAGGCCTCCACCGCGCTGCTGCACGCGGCCACGGCGCAGTATGGCGTGGCGGTGTCCAACCTCTACCCGCAGCTCAACCTCAGCGCCAGCCTGGGCACGCAGGCGCTCACCACCGGCGCGTTGTTCGGGCCGGGCTCGATGATCTGGAGCCTGGCCGGCTCGCTGGCGCAGCCGCTGTTCAACGCCGGGCTGAAGGCTGGCGCGAATGCCGCCGAAGCCAGCCTGCAAGCCGCAGGTGCGAATTACCAGCAGACCGTGCTGCAGGCGCTGCGCAATGTGGCCGATGCCCTGCGCCAGCTCGACAACGACGCCCAGACCCTGCAAGCACAGGCCGCGGCGGATGCCTCGGCGCAGGAATCGCTCAAGCTCGTCGAGCAGCAATACAAGCTCGGCGCGGCCAGCTATTTGCAACTGCTCACCGCGCAGCAGCAGGCGCAGCAGACCCGCATCGGCCTGATTGCCGCACAGGCAGCGCGCCTGGCCGACAGCGCGGCGCTCTACCAGGCCATGGGCGGCGGTGTGGTCACCACGGCCGAACCAGCCGCGGGGCACTGATGCCCGGCCTTCAACCCCTTGCACAAAACAGCAAAAACGGAGTCATCGATGACCAAAGGCACCACCAAACGCATGATCATCATGCTCATCATCGCCGCCGTGGTGGTAGGCGGCCTGGTGTGGTTTCAGCAGTTCAAGACCACCATGATCGGCAAGGCGATCAAGGGCATGTCGAATCCGCCGCAGACCGTGTCCACCATGGTGGCGCAGGAGTCGAGCTGGCAGCCCACGGTGGAGGCGCTGGGTAATCTGAGCGCCAGCCAACAGGCCAGCCTGAGCGCCGAAGTCGGCGGCCTGGTGACGGCGATTCATTTCGATTCGGGCGAGAAGGTTCGCGCCGGCACAGCGCTGGTGGAGCTCAACCCGTCGCCGCTGAAAGCCCAACTCGCTCAGCTGCAGGCGCAGGCGGCGCTGGCCGAGCTCAACCTCAAGCGTGATACGGCGCAGCTCAAGGTGCAGGCCATCAGCCAGGCCGTGGTCGATACCGACGCCGCCACGCTGAAAAGTGCGCAAGCCCAGGTCGCGGCGCAGCAGGCGCTGATTGCGCAGAAAACCATCACCGCCCCGTTCAGCGGCCAGCTTGGCATTCGCCAAGTCAATCTGGGCCAGTATCTGGCGCCGGGCACGGCCGTGGTCACGCTGCAAAAGCTCGACCCGATGGAAGTCGATTTCACCGTGCCGCAGAACCAGATCGATCTGGTGCATGTGGGCATGAATGCCGAGGTCCAGACCAGCGCTGTGCCCGGCAAGACCTTCGAGGCCAAGGTCACGGCGGTCGAGCCCCAGGTCAACACCACCACCCGCAACCTCACGGTGCGTGCCCGCGTGCCCAACCCCAAGGGCGAGTTGCTGCCAGGCGTGTTTGCCACGGTGCACATCACCCAGGGCCAGCCGCGGCAGTACATCACGCTGCCCAATGCCGCGGTGGCCTACTACCCCTATGGCGCCACGGTATTCATCGTGAAGGATGACGGCAAGGGGCCGGACGGCAAACCCAAGCTGATTGCCGAGCAGCGCTTCATCACCACCGGCCCGACGCGTGGCGACCAGGTGGCGGTTCTCAAGGGGGTGAAGGCCGGCGAGACGGTGGTGACGGCTGGCCAGCTCAAGCTGCGCAACGGCTCGCCCATTCTGGTGAACAACAGTGTGCAGCCGGCCAACAGCGCGAACCCGCAAGTGCCGAACTCCTGAACGTCTGAGCGTCCGTCCGTCGAAGCTGAGCATCGAGCCTGAACGTCCAACCTGAACACCACGCGGCATCGCACATGAACAAGAAATTCACCGATATTTTCATCGAGCGCCCGGTGCTGGCCACCGTGGTCAGCCTGGTGATTCTGGTGCTGGGCCTGCGCTCGGTCGGCTTGCTGCCGGTGCTGCAGTATCCCTATACGCAGAACGCCGTCGTCACCATCACCACCGCCTACCCCGGCGCCGACGCCAATCTGGTGGCCAGCTTCATCACCACGCCGCTGGAAAACGCCGTCGCCCAGGCCAACGGCATCGACTACATGACGTCGAGCAGTGTCCAGAGCGTAAGCACCATCACCGCGAACCTGCGCCTGAACTACGACCCGGACAAAGCCCTCACCGAGATCAACACCAAGGTGAACTCGGTGCTCAACCAGCTGCCGCCGGCGGCGCAAAAACCTGTGCTCACCGTGAGCATCGGCCAGACCATCGACGCCATGTACATCGGCTTTTACAGCGATGTGCTCAAGCCGAACCAGATCACCGATTACCTGGTGCGCACGGTGCAACCGAAGTTGCAGGCCATCGAAGGGGTGCAGACCGCCGAGCTGCTCGGGGCGAAGAATTTCGCCCTGCGCGCCTGGCTCAATCCGCAGAAGCTGGCGGCCTACGGCCTGACGGCGGCTGACGTCTACACGGCGCTGTCGGCCAACAACTATCTGGCCGCAACGGGCAACGCCAAGGGCCAGATGGTGCAGATCAACCTCTCGGCCAACACCGACCTGAAGTCGCTCGCCGGCTTCAGAAACATGGTGGTGAAAAGCGTGAACGGCCAGGTGGTGCGGCTGGACGACGTGGCCAACGTCACGCTGGGCTCTGACGACTATGACACTTCGGTGGCGTTCGACGGCAAGACTTCGGTCTATATCGGCATCCAGGTTGCACCGGGGGCGAATCTGCTCGACGTCGTTGCCCGCGTGCGCAAGGCCTTCCCCGACATCCAGGCGCAACTGCCAGCCGGGCTCAAGGGCACGATCGTCTACGACTCGACCAAGTTCGTCACCTCGTCGATCGACGAGGTGGTGAAAACGCTGTTCGAGGCCATTCTCATCGTCACTGCGGTGGTGTTCATCTTCCTCGGCTCGCTGCGCTCGGTCATCATTCCGCTGATCGCCATTCCACTGTCCATCATCGGCACCTTCACGGTGATGCTGGCCTTGGGCTACTCCATCAACCTGCTCACGCTCCTGGCCATCGTGCTGGCGATCGGACTGGTGGTGGACGACGCCATCATCGTGGTGGAGAACGTCAGCCGTCACCTCGAGGAGGGCATGACGCGCTTCGACGCCGCGGTGCGCGCGGCGCGCGAGCTGGCCAATCCCATCATCGCCATGACCATCGTGCTGGTGGCGGTGTACGTGCCCATCGGCTTCATGGGCGGGCTCACCGGCGCGCTGTTCACCGAGTTCGCCTTCACCCTGGTGGGCACGGTGGTCATGTCGGCCATCATCGCCCTCACCTTGTCGCCGATGATGTGCTCGCGCCTGCTGAAAGCGCCCGACCCGCAAAGCCGCAGCTGGCAGGACCGCCTGGTGCTGTTCCTCGACCGCAGCTTCGAGCGCCTGCACAAGCGCTACGAGCGCACTCTGCACGGCTCGCTGAACTTCCTGCCGGTGACGGCGGTGATGGCCGTCATCATCCTCGGCTCCATCTATTTCCTCTACAGCACCTCCAAGTCAGAATTGGCTCCGCAGGAAGACCAGGGCGTGCTCATCGCCATCGCCTTCAACAACCCCACGGCCACCCTGGCGCAGCGCGAGCTGTATTCCAGGCAGGTCTACGACGTGTTCAAGACCTACCCGGAAACCGACCATGTGTTCCAGCTCAACACGCCCAGCCAGGTGATTGCCGGCATGGTGCTCAAGTCCTGGGATCAGCGTACAAAAACCTCCAACCAACTGCAGCCGGGGCTGCAGCAAAAGCTCAATCACATTGCCGGCTCGCAGATCGCCGTGTTCCAGCCACCTTCGCTGCCTGGGGCGCGCGGCCTGCCGGTGCAGTTCGTCATCACCACCACCGAGCCGTTCAACAAGCTCTACACCGTGTCGCAGCAGTTTCTGCAGCAGGCGCTCAAGAGCGGGAAGTTCATCTTCCTGCAGTCCGACCTGCGCATCGACCTGCCACAGACGCGCATCGAGATCGACCGCAATATGGCGGCGCAGCTCGGCCTGACCATGCAGGAGATTGGCTCGGCGCTGTCGGCCATGCTGGGCGGTGGCTATGTCAACTTCTTCGAGCTGGACGGCCGCTCGTACAAGGTCATCCCGCAAGTCGAGCAGCGCTTCCGCCTCAACCCCGACCAGCTCAAGCATTACTACGCGCGCACCAGCAGCGGGGTGATGGTGCCGCTGTCCACCGTGGTGCACCTGAAAACCACGGTGCAGCCCGAGACCATCAACCACTTCCAGCAGCTCAACTCGGCCACCATCCAGGGCGTGTCCATGCCTTTCGTGGCGCAGGGCCAGGCGCTCAATGACCTCAAGCAACTGGCGCAGCGCACCTTGCCGGCCGGCTACAGCTTCGACTATGCCGGCCCTTCGCGCCAGTTCGAGCAGGAATCGGGCGGCCTGGTGCTGACCTTCGGTTTCGCCCTGGTCATCATTTTCCTGGCGCTGGCGGCGCAGTTCGAGAGCTTCCGCGACCCCATCATCATCCTGGTGTCGGTGCCCATGGCCATCTCCGGCGCGTTGCTGTTCATCAACCTCGGCATTGGTGGTGCGTCCCTCAACATCTACACCGAGGTCGGCCTGGTCACGCTCATCGGCTTGATTTCCAAGCACGGCATTCTGATCGTGGAATTCGCCAACAACCTGCAGCGCGAAGGCCGAACCAAGCGCGAGGCCATCGAGCATGCCGCCGGCATGCGCCTGCGTCCCATCCTGATGACCACCGCCGCCATGGTGCTCGGCGTCGTTCCGCTCATCACCGCCACGGGCGCCGGCGCCGTCAGCCGCTTCAACATGGGCCTGGTGATCGCCACCGGCTTGTCCATCGGCACGCTGTTCACCCTGTTCGTGGTGCCGGCGATGTACATGATGCTGGGCGCCGACCACAGCCACGAAGCCCGCGCCAAGGCATTGCGCGGCGCCGAGGCCGCGCCGCAAGGCAGCTGAACGCAGGGACTGGGAAAACCGGCTGGCAGCGGCCGGGTGACGGCCGATTTCACCAAGCGACCGTTCCCGCCGCAGCGGTTGCGGCGCGTGTGCCAAACCGCTGCGGGCATGGCGAGGCCTTCCAGCGCCCTCCCTGCAGGCGGCACGGGGCCGCTCACACCAGCCGGTCGGACGCCCTTTGCACCGCCTGCAACTTGCGCCCGCTGCGGCGTTCCCAGTCGGCAGCCTGGTCCTCGTCCACCGGGCCGACATGGAAGTAGCGCGCCTCCGGGTGGGCGAGGTAGAAACCGCTGACGCTGGCGGCCGGCAGCATGGCCCAGCTTTCCGTCAGGCTCATGCCGATGTCGTCGGCAGCGAGCACGCGGAACATGGCCTCCTTCACCGAATGCTCCGGGCAGGCGGGGTAGCCGGGGGCGGGGCGGATGCCGCGGTATTGCTCGGCGATGAGTTGGGCGTTGCTGAGTTGCTCGCCCGCCGCATAGCCCCAGAAGTCGGTGCGCACGCGCAGGTGCAGCCACTCGGCCATGGCCTCGGCCAGGCGGTCGGCCAGGGCTTTGAGCAGGATGGCGTTGTAGTCGTCGAATTCGGCCATGAATTCCTCCACTTTCTTCTCCACGCCCAGGCCGGAAGTGACGGCGAACAGGCCGATGTGGTCCTCGCCCGCGCCCCTTGGCGCGATGAAATCGGCCAGCGCCAGGTTCGGGCGCAGCACGCCGTCGACCACCGGACGCTCGGTCTGCTGGCGCAGGCCATGCCAGGTCATCAGCTCAGTCGTGCGGCTGGCGTCGGTGTAGAGCACGATGTCGTCCTCGTGCACGCTGTTGGCGGGGTAGAGGCCGATGGTGGCGTGTGCCTGCAGCCAACGACCGTCGACGATGCGCTTGAGCATGGCCTGGGCGTCGGCGAACACCTTGCGCGCCTGCTCACCGACGACGACGTCGTCCAGGATGGCGGGGTAGGGCCCGGCCAGATCCCAGGTCTGGAAGTACGGCCCCCAGTCGATGAAGGCCGCGACCTCGTGCAGATCGACATTGCGAAACACCCGCCGGCCGATGAACTTGGGCGCCGGCGGCAAGCCCTGCGACCAGTCCAGCCTGAGCTTGTTGGCGCGCGCCTGCGCCAGCGTCACCAGCGGGGTTTGCTTCTTGCCGGCATGCTGGGTGCGGATGCGGTCGTAATCGGCCAGCGTCTCGGCGACGAAACTCCCGGCTTGCTCCGACAGCAGGTTTTGGGTGATGCCCACGCTGCGCGAGGCGTCGGGCACGTAGACCACCGGGCCTTCGTAATGCGGCGCGATCTTCACCGCCGTATGCACCCGGCTGGTGGTGGCGCCGCCGATCAGCAGCGGAATCTTCTTCATGCGGAAATAGTCGTCGCGCTGCATCTCGGCGGCCACGTATTGCATCTCTTCCAGGCTGGGCGTGATGAGGCCGGAGAGGCCGATGACGTCGGCCCCTTCCACCTTGGCGCGCGCCAGAATCTCCTGGCACGGCACCATCACGCCCATGTTCACCACGTCGAAATTGTTGCACTGGAGCACGACGGTGACGATGTTCTTGCCGATGTCGTGCACGTCGCCCTTGACCGTGGCGATGACGATCTTGCCGCGCGACTTCACATCGCCGCCAGCCGCCTCGATCAGGCGTTTTTCCTCTTCGATGTAGGGCAGCAGGTGGGCCACCGCCTGCTTCATCACCCGCGCGCTCTTCACCACCTGCGGCAGGAACATCTTGCCCTGGCCGAACAGGTCGCCGACGATGTTCATGCCCTCCATCAACGGGCCTTCGATCACGGCCAGCGGGCGCCGGCCTTCGGCGGCGAAACGGGCGCGAAGCTCCTCGGTGTCTTCGGTGATGAAGTCGGTGATGCCATGCACCAGCGCATGGCTCAGGCGCTGCTCCACCGGATGCACGCGCCAGGCGTTTTTCTCGCTCTCGTCCTTGACCTTGCCCTTGACCGACTCGGCCATCTCCACCAGGCGCTCGCCGGCGTCGGGGCGGCGGTCCAGCACCACGTCCTCCACGCGTTCGCGCAGCTCGGGGTCGAGGTCGTCGTACACGCCCATCTGCCCGGCGTTGACGATGCCCATGTCCATGCCGGCCTTGATGGCGTGATACAGGAACACGGTGTGGATGGCCTCGCGCACGCCGTCGTTGCCACGGAAGCTGAACGACACATTACTCACCCCGCCCGAGACCTTGGCGCCGGGTAGATTCTTCTTGATCCAGGCCGTGGCGTCGATGAAGTCCACCGCGTAATGGTTGTGTTCCTCGATGCCGGTGGCGATGGCGAAGATGTTGGGGTCGAAGATGATGTCCTCGGGCGGGAAACCCACCTCGTCCACCAGGATGCGGTAAGCCCGCTCGCAGATCTCGATCTTGCGCCGGAAGGTGTCGGCCTGTCCCTTCTCGTCGAAGGCCATGACCACGGCGGCGGCGCCGTAGCGCCGCACCAGCCGCGCCTGGCGGCGGAACTCGGCCTCGCCTTCCTTCATCGAGATGGAGTTGACGATGGCCTTGCCCTGCACGCAGCGCAAGCCGGCTTCGATCACGCTCCACTTCGAGCTGTCGATCATCAGCGGCACGCGGGCGATGTCGGGCTCGGAGGCCATCAGGTTGAGGAAGCGCACCATCGCCGCCTGGCTGTCGAGCATGGCCTCGTCCATGTTCACGTCCACCACCTGCGCGCCGTTCTCCACCTGCTGACGCGCCACGGCCAGCGCCTTGTCGAACTCGCCGGCCAGAATCATGCGGGCGAAGGCCTTGGAGCCGGTGACGTTGGTGCGCTCGCCGATGTTGACGAACAGCGAACCCGGCCCAACGACGAGCGGCTCCAGGCCCGACAGCATCAGCGGTGGAGGTGTGGTGGTGTCGAAGGAGGCGGTGTCTGCGGGCGCGGTCATGGATCTGGTGTCTGGGGAAACCCGCGCTGCTTGACGCGGTGCGAGAATGTAGAGCGATTCCCAAAACCAGAAGATTCTAGGCAACGCTCCATGCCCTTGTTTCGCCGCCCACCCGCGTCGCGCGCCTCGCCCACCCTGCGCGACTGGACGCCGCGCATCGTCGACGTGCTGCTGCGCATGCCGGCCTGGCTGCGCCTGAGCAAGACCGAGGCGCGCATCCTCGCCGGGTATATGGACATTCAGTTCGTGCCGGCCGGCATCGTCTTCATCCGCCAGGACGACCCCACCCACGCCGACGGCATGATGCTGCTGCTGGACGGTGAGGTCAGCGTCGAGAAAAGCGCCAACCAGCAGGCCGACAGCCTGGTCGTGTCCATCGCCCAGCCTGGCGCGCTGTTGGGCGAGATGGGCATTCTGAACGACGCGCCGCGCTCCGCCAGTTGCGTGGCCTACACCGACGTGGTGCTGGCGCTGCTCACGCGCGAGGCGCTGGAGCGTCTGGTCAGCGAATTTCCGCCGGTGGCCGCGAAGCTGGCCCTGGGCATCGCCTCGCGCCTGGCCGAGCGCCTGCGCTCCACGTCCAGCAAGCTGTCCACGCTGTCGCAAGTGACGGCGGCCATGCATCCCACGCTCGACGCCTCCACCCTCGTCGGCGGGCTCAAGCGCAACAAGGCGCGCCGGCAGTAGGCGGCGGCAAGCATCGCCAGTGCGACCGCCGCCGTCCCAGACCGCCTCGATGCCACCCATGCAGCACCTCACCCACGCCGATGTTTTCGCCTGCATGGACCGGGGTGCGCCCCTGGCCGAGATCATGGCCTGCTTGCTCGAAGCCCTGCAGCAGCGCGACCCGGCCACGCTCGCGGCGCTTGCGGCGGAGCGCGCGCATCGCCGACTATGTCGCCCGGGTCGAACAGGAGCGCAGCGAACACCTCGACATCCTGGACCTGGCCATCGGAGGCAGCGGCACCGGCGTTTGGGATCGTGACGTCCAGGCTGGAACCATTCGCGACTCCCCAGGCTGGACGGCCATTCTGGGCTTTGACGCCGACGAACTCTCGACGCGGATCGAGGACAGCTATGGGCGCATCCATCCCGACGACCTGCCCAAGGTCCGCGCCGCCATGCAGGCGCATTTCGAGCAGCGCACGCCCGACTACACCGTGGAGCACCGCATCCGCTGCAAGGACGGCAGCACCGTCTGGCGCGGCTTCGTCACCGACACCACCGAGCGCAAGGAGGCCGAGCGGCAGTTGCGCCTGCCCGCCTCGGTCGATGACCTGACGCAACTGCCCAACCAACGCAGTTTCATGGCGCGCATGGAGCAGGAGCTGGCCCGCCTGCGCAGCTCGCCCCAGGCCAGGGCGACGGTCCTGATTGCGACCTCGACCCTTTCAAGCGCATCAACGATGGCTACGGGCATGCCAGGGGCGATCTGGTCTTGCAGCACTTTGCCGCCATTCTGCGCAGTCAGCTGCGCAAGGACGGCGGGCCGGCGGGCGAGCTCAGCCCTGCTGCCGCGCCAGATTCGCCCGGCTTACGCCGCCCGCTGGTAGAACGGACCGCGCCCAGCCAGCAGCCGTGGCTTTTGGTGATCGACCGCGCGGCCGATGGCGGCGATGTGCTCGGGCGTGGTGCCGCAGCAGCCGCCGACGATGTTGACCAAGCCTTCGGCGGCGAACTCGTGCAGCAGCCGCGAGGTCACGTCCGGCGTTTCGTCGAAGCCGGTGTCGCTCATCGGGTTGGGCAGGCCGGCGTTGGGGTAGCAGGAAATGAAAGTGTCCCCGGCAGCTTTCGCCAGTTCCTGCAGATACGGCCGCATCAGCGCGGCGCCCAGGGCGCAGTTCAGCCCCACGGCCAGGGGCTGGGCGTGGCGCACGCTGGCCCAGAACGCGGGCACGGTCTGGCCGGACAGGATGCGCCCGGAGGCGTCGGTCACGGTGCCGCTGATGACCAGCGGCAGGCGCTCGCCGCTGGCCTCGAACCACTCGTCGATGGCGAACAGCGCCGCCTTGGCATTCAAGGTGTCGAAAATGGTTTCCACCAGGAACAGGTCCACCCCTTCCTCGCCCAGCGCCTTCGCTTGCTCGTAGTAGGCCGCGCGCAATTGCTCGAAGGTGATGTTGCGCGCACCGGGGTCGTTCACGTCGGGGCTGATGCTGGCGGTCTTGGGCGTGGGGCCGAAAGCGCCGGCGACGAAGCGCGGCTTGGCCGGCGTGCTGTGCGCGTCAGCGCTGGCGCGGGCGATGCGCGCGGCGGCGCGGTTCATCTCGTCGGCCAGTCCGGCCATGGCGTAATCGTCCTGCGCGATGGTGGTGGCGCCGAAGGTGTTGGTCTCGACGATGTCGGCGCCGGCCTGGAAATAGCCATCGTGGATGTCGCGGATGATCTGCGGCTGGGTGAGGTTGAGCAGCTCGTTGTTGCCCTTGACGTCCTTCGGCCAAGTTTTGAAACGTTCGCTGCGGTACTGCGCCTCGTTGAGCTTGAAGCGCTGGATCATGGTGCCCATGGCGCCGTCGAGAATGAGGATGCGCTGGCGCAACAGCGCCGGCAGTTGCGCGCCGCGCGTGTAGGCGGGCTGGGGCTGTGCTGGGGTGGCGGAGGTCATGCGCGGATTCTAGGAGGGGATGGATTCATGCGGCGCGCTCAGGACTGCGGCAGCAGCATCACGAGCTTGAGGTCGCCATGCAGGGCGGGGCGCAGGGTGATCTGCTCGAACACCAGCTCGCCGAGCCGGGGATGGTGGAAGCGGCGTTCGCCGCCTTCGCGCGCGAGCACATCGTGGCGCTGCCAGCAGCGGGCAAAGTCGACGCTTTCGGCGGCCAGCGCATCCACTTGTTCGCGCAAGGGCGGCGTGTCGATCTGCAAGCCGCAGTCGGCGCGGAATTCGGCCACCAGGCGATGGCTGCGGGCGTCCCAATCGTGGATCAGCTTGCGCGCGGCGGGATCGAGAAACAGAAAACGCAGCAGGTTGGGTGGCTGCGGCGCCCCCGCCGCGCCCCAATCGAGGAAAAGCTCGGCAGCCTGCGGATTGCTGGCGGCGACATCCCAGCGGCGGTCGAGCACATAGGCGGGGCAGGTCATGTGCCGCACGCTGCGCAGCACGGCATCCACGGGGCGAGGCTTCTCGCCGGGTGCTGCGTGGTCCAGTCGCCCGGCGAGTTCGAACAGATAGACCCGCTCGGCCCCGGACAACTGCAGCGCCTGCGCAAGCCGGGCGAGCATGGCGGCGGACGCGGCCACCGGCCGCCCCTGTTCGAGCCAGGTGATCCAGGCGGCGCTCACCCCACATAGCTGGGCCAGCTCCTCGCGGCGCAAGCCGGGCGTGCGCCGGCGCGCGGTGGGTGCGATGCCGGCAGACTGCGGCTGCAGACGTTGGCGGTGCAGGCGGATGAAGGCGCCGAGGTGTTCGCGCCGCAGCGCGGGCGCGGCATCGGCGGTCTGTAGCTCGGGGCTGGACATGGGTGTTCGAATCTTGCGGCGGTAGCGCTGGCATCTTTTATACCAGGATATTTTCTTATCTTGTACCAGGATGGAAGCAGAACTATGTTCATCCCAGTGGACGCGATGCTGCGCCACATCTCTCCCCTCAACCACGCAAAACGCCATGAAACAGCAAAACCTCGCCGCCGCGCAGTTCGGCGCCACCGCCCAGTCCTACCTCACCAGCTGCGTGCACTTGCAAGGCGCTGACTTGCAGCGCCTGGGCCGCCTGGCGCGCGAACTGGGCTGCCAAGATGCACTCGACCTGGGCTGCGGCGCCGGTCACGCCAGCTATGCGCTGGCCGAGGGCGGCGCACGCGTGACGGCCTATGACATCTCCCAGGCCATGCTCGACGTGGTGGCCGCCGAGGCACGTCAGCGCGGCCTTGAAAACCTGCGCACCCAGCAAGGGCCGGCTGAATGCCTGCCCTTCGCGGACGCCACGTTCGATCTCGTGGCCACGCGCTTCTCGGCGCACCACTGGCTGGACGTGAAAACGGCTCTGGCCGAGGCGCGACGCGTGCTGAAGGCGGACGGCACGCTGGTGGTGATCGATGCGGTCGCCCCCGAAAACCCCTTGTTCGATACCGTGCTGCAGACCGTGGAAATCCTGCGCGACGCCTCGCATATACGCGACTACCGGGTGTCTGAATGGAGCGCCATGCTGCAGGCCGCCGGCTTCGCGGCGCCCGCATCGGACAGCTGGACCTTGCCGATGGAGTTCGCCTCCTGGACCGCCCGCATGCGCACCCCGGCGCTGCGCGCCGACGCGGTACGCGACGTGCTCGCCCACGCAGCGCAGGAGGCCCGGCAGCACTTCGACGTGAAGCCCGACGGCTCGTTCCGCCTGGATGTGGCCTGGCTGCAGACGCGGCCTGTGGCTTGACGCAATGTGGCGCGGGAGCGGGCCTGGCATTTTTGCCCAGACGCAAAATCAGCCCCGCTCCGCACGGCGGGACTAAGATTGCCCGCTTGCCTCGCATGCCCCTGACATCCATGCCCTTCCTGCCCCGCCTGCGTCTGTGGGCTCGCCGCCAAGCCAGCCTGGTCTGGTTGCTGGTGCTGGCCCATGCGGCCATGCCGCTGGCGCAGGCGCTGCAGCCCCAGGCGCAATGGGTGGAGATGCCGTATTGCGCAGGCGCTGTGAGCGCGGCCTCGGCGCAACGGGCACACGCCACCCAGCACGAATCAGCCCTGCGGGGCGTGGCCGAAGCCAGCGGACTCGCCCCGGAAGCTGCCGGACAAAGCCCGGTGCAGGGCCACACCCCTGCGCATGCGCACCTGCTGGTGCTGTTCACGCCCAACGCCTGCCCGGCAGGCTCCGGTCCGCAAGCGGCTTTGCCGGCCGGCGCCGCCTTCCTGCCCGCCATCACACCTTGCGCGGCCTGCACCGCACCCCGGCAAGACGCCCCCAAACCCGCCGCGCTGGCCTACTCGCGGCCGCAGACCCGCGCACCTCCCGCAGAAAACACCGCAGCCTGATCGACCGTGGCAGGGCCCCGTGGGCCATGCCGGTTTCTTTCCTGCGGCGCTTTGCGCACGCCATCCCTCCGGGCCATGCTCCCGAAGGCACGGTGCGCAAAGCGCGGGAGTCCATCGATGCAACACCTTTTTGTCCGCCTGCCGCGCGCCGCGCTGGCCGGCTTGTTCCTGGCCGCCGCCCCGGTGTCGGCCTTCGCCTGCGCCACCTGCGGCTGCTCGCTGTCCAGCGACGCGGCCATGGGCTATTCGGCCGCCTCCGGCTGGCGCATCAGCCTGCAGTACGACTACATCAACCAGAACCAGCTTCGCGGCGGCACGAGCACGGTTTCGCCGGCCCAGGTGGTGAACGCCCCGACCACCGGCGAGCTGGAGCACGACACCATCAACCGCTACACGACCCTGGGCCTGAGCTACAGCCCCAACGCGGACTGGAACATCAACCTGCAGATTCCCTACGTCGACCGCAGCCACACCAGCTACACCGACACGACCTCGGCGCCGTTCGACAGCGCGCAGCTGAACGCGGCCAATCTCAGCGGCTCGCACAGCTCCAGCCTGGGCGACGTCAAGCTCATCGGCAGCTGGCAGGGCTTGCTGCCGACCCACGCCCTGGGTCTGCAGCTGGGCGTGAAACTGCCCACGGGACGCTATGGCGGACCGAACGCGGCCGGCACCGGGGTGGTGGGCAACAGCCCCGTGGCCTTCTCCAGCGGACCGAGCGCCGGGCAGTGGCTCGACACCAGCCTGCAACCCGGCACCGGCAGCACCGACCTCATCGTCGGCGCCTACTACTACCAGGCGGTGAGCCAGAACTTCGATGCTTTCGTCAACGGCCAATTCCAGGCCGCGATGCTGCACAAGCTCGACCAACCCGGCGAAGACTATCGCCCCGGCAATCTGGCCACGGTGAGCTTTGGGCTGCGCTACGAGAAAGACCCGACCATCGTGCCGCAGCTGCAGGTCAACATCAGCCGCAAGAGCCATGACCAGGGCGCGCTGGCCGATACTTTGGACACCGCCGGCACTGTGGCCTATCTCAGCCCCGGCGTGAGCGTGAGCTTGATGCGGAACATGCAGCTGTATGGTTTCGTCCAGCTGCCGGTCTACAGCAAGCTCGACGGCTACCAGGTGTTCCCGAAATGGACCGCCAGCGCGGGCGTGAGTTACGCATTTTGATGCCCGCCGTGCGCAGGAGAACGCCCCCTTGCGCACGGTGGCATTTCCGCGGGCCGCCGCGCCCGCTTTGTTGTTTCGATCCTGAAGGAGAGTTGAGATGAGCAGCATGCCTACCCCACACCACAAGTCCCACGGCATCGCGCGCCGCGCCCTGCTGGCTTCCTGCGTCGCCGTGGCGGCCGTGACTATCGCGCCGGCCTTCGCCGTGGGCGCGCCCACCGTACAGGCCAAGGGCGCCTGGATCCGCTGGCTGCCTGCCAATCTGCCGGCAGGCGGCTATGTCCAACTCAGCAACACCGGCGACAAGCCTGCGGTGCTGGTGGGCGCCGAAAGCCCGGACTACGGCAACACCATGCTGCACCAGACCGTCAGCAAAGGCGGCGTGAGCGAGATGATCCACGTCGACAAGATCACCATCCCCGCGCACGGCCACATGGCCTTCTCGCCCGGCGGCTACCACATCATGCTGATGCAGCCGAAGAAGGAGGTCAAGCCCGGCGACAAGGTGCCCATCACCTTCCAGTTCGAAGGCGGCAAGATGCTGACCGTGGACTTCGAGGTGCGCAAGCCCGGCGCCAGCGGTCCTGGCACCATGAAGGGCATGGACATGGGCGGCATGAAAGGCATGGATATGAGCGGACAACATGACATGCACGGCCAACACTGACCACGTCCCCGCCCGCCGGGCCCTGCTGCGCCGCGCGGCCGGTTTCGGGCTAGCCGCGGCGGGCGGCCTGCTCGCGCCGCTGGCCCGGGCAGACGCGCTCAAACTCGGGCAACCGGCACCGCCCCTGGTGCTGCACGCGCTGGACGGACGCAACATCGCCACGCGGGACCTGCTCGGCCAGGTGGTGATCGTGACGTTCTGGGCCACCTGGTGCGACCCCTGCCGCGAGGAGCTGCCCATCCTCTCCGCTTATGCAAAGCGGCACGCCGCGCAGGGCCTGCAGGTGCTGGGCTTCAGCCTGGACGCGCCGGCCGACCTGCCCAAGGTGCGGGACGTGGCCGCCACGCTGAGCTTTCCCGTCGGCCTGCTGGGCAGCGCCTACGCGGGAGGCTATGGCCGCGTCTGGCGCATTCCGGTGAGTTTCACCATCGACCGTGCCGGCAAGCTCGCCGACAACGGCTGGGACGACGACCAGCCGGCCTGGACCGAGGCACGACTCCGCCAGGTCGTCACCCCGTTGCTGTCGCGCGCGACCTAGGCTGGTCAAGCCCGCCGCGTGCGCCGTCCGGCCGCGCGTCATGACGCCGCACCGGCAACCCCGACCGCGCCTCGACGCGGCGGCGAGCATCGCTGCGCCTGACAGCCCCTCGCGCCCCAGGAGAAACCCCAGTTTCTACAATGCCGGTTTCGGTGCCCGCCATGAACGCCCCTCAAATTCCGCCGCTCGAAGTTCCCGCGCCAACCCCCGACGCCGCGCCTGCCGCGGCCCTGTCGCTGGCGGACGCCCCGGCGCGCCTGCGCGAGATTCCCTACAACTACACCTCGTTTTCCGACCGCGAGATCGTCATCCGCCTGCTCGGCGCCGAAGCCTGGGGCTGGCTCGACCAATTGCGCCAGGAGCGCCGCACCGGGCGCAGCGCGCGCATGCTGTACGAGGTGCTGGGCGATATCTGGGTGCTCAAGCGCAATCCCTACCTGCAGGACGACCTGCTGCATTCGGGCAAGCGCCGGCGTGCGCTGATCGACGCCCTTTGGCACCGCCTGCGCGAAATCGACAAGCGCAGGCACGGCACCGACACGCAGGACGCGCACGCCAGCGCGCGCGACGCCCTGGTGCTGCAACTGCTGGAGCGCGCCCGCGCCACCGTGGGCGCGTTCGCCGCCTGGTTCGACGCGGTCGCGGCGCTGCGCAAGCGGGCGCTGCGCGAGCTGACGCGCCACACCCGGCGCGACAACATCCGCTTCGACGGTCTGGCGCGCGTCTCGCACATGACCGACGCCACCGACTGGCGCGTCGAAGTGCCCTTCGTCGTGCTCTGCCCCGACACCGAGGCCGAGATGGCGCCGCTGGTGCAGGCCTGCGTATCGCTGGGCCTGACCATCGTGCCGCGCGGCGGCGGCACCGGCTACACCGGCGGCGCGGTGCCGCTGGTGTGGAACAGCGCCGTCATCAACACCGAGAAGCTGGAAGACCTGGGCGCGGTGGAGCACATCGCACTGCCCGGCTTGGCCGAGCCCGTGGCCACCATCCGCAGCGGCGCCGGGGTGGTGACGCAGCGCGTGACCGACGCCGCCGACCGCGCCGGCCTGGTGTTCGCGGTCGACCCCACCTCCGCCGACGCCTCCTGCATTGGCGGCAATATCGCCATGAACGCCGGCGGCAAGAAGGCCGTGCTGTGGGGCACCGCCATCGACAACCTCGCCTGGTGGCGCCTGGTGGACCCGCAAGGCCGCTGGGTCGAGGTCACGCGCCTGGACCACAACCTGGGCAAGATTCACGACGTCGAACTGGCGCGCTTCCAGGTGGAGACCTTCGCCGCCGACATGCGCACGCTGCTGAGCAGCGAAGTGCTGGAAATCGAAGGCGCGCGCTTTCGCAAGGCCGGCCTCGGCAAGGACGTGACCGACAAATTCCTCGCCGGCCTGCCCGGCATCCAGAAGGAAGGCTGCGACGGGCTCATCACCAGCGCGCGCTGGGTGCTGCACCGCATGCCGCCGCAAGTGCGCACCTTCTGCCTGGAGTTCTTCGGCCAGGCGCGCGAGGCCATTCCCAGCATCGTCGAGATCAAGAACTTCCTGGAGAACCGCCCCGGCGGCGCCATCCTCGCCGGCTTGGAACATCTGGACGAGCGCTATCTGAGAGCCGTGGGCTATGCGCCCAAGAGCAAGCGAGGCGCCTTCCCGAAAATGGTGCTGTTCGGCGACATCGTGGGTGAGGACGCCGCCGCCGTGGCCCGCGCCACGGCCGAGGTGGTGCGCATGGCCAATGCCCGCGTCGGCGAAGGCTTCGTCGCCGTCAGTGCCGAGGCGCGCAAGAAATTCTGGCTCGACCGCAAGCGCACCGCCGCCATCGCCCGCCACACCAACGCCTTCAAGATCAATGAAGACGTGGTGATTCCGCTGCCGCGCATGGGCGAGTATGTCGACGGCATCGAGCGCATCAATATCGAACTCTCGCTGACGAACAAGCTGCAGCTCGCCGCCGAGCTGGACCGCTTCCTGCGCGGACGCCTGCCGCTGGCGAAGAACGAGGAGCTGAGCGAGGGCGAGGCCCCGGTCGCGGCCGACGAGCTGGAGGCCGCGCGCGAACAGGCGCTGGAGCTGCTGGGCGGCGTGCACGCCCGCTGGAGCTTCCTGCTGCAGGCGCTGGATGCGCCGCTGTCGCAGGCCCTGTCGCACTTCGCCGCACTCGGGCTGCCCCCGGCCGAAACCGCAGCGATGCAGATGCTGCACCGCCAGCCGCGGGCGCAGCTCTTTCATCTGCTGCAGGACCACAGCCTGCGGGTGTCGTGGAAGGCGGACATACGCCGGCCGCTGCACGCGCTGTTCGCCGGCGGCGCCTTCGAGCCGCTGCGCCGCGAGCTCGACGCCATCCACAAGCGCGTGCTCAAGGGCCGCGTCTGGGCGGCGCTGCACATGCACGCCGGCGACGGCAACGTGCACACCAACATCCCGGTGAACTCGGACGATTACGCCATGCTGCAAGCCGCGCAAGCTGCGGTGGCGCGCATCATGGCGCTGGCGCGCAATCTGGACGGCGTGATTTCCGGCGAGCATGGCATCGGCATCACCAAGCTGGAGTTCTTGACCGAGGCCGAGATCGGCCCGTTCCGCGACTACAAGCTGCGCGTCGACCCCGAAGGCCGCTTCAACAAGGGCAAGCTGCTGCGCGATCCCAAGCTGCCCGCCGACCTGACCAACGCCTACACGCCGAGCTTCGGGCTCATGGGGCACGAGTCGCTGATCATGCAGCAAAGCGACATCGGCGCGATTTCCGACTCGATCAAAGACTGCCTGCGCTGCGGCAAGTGCAAGCCGGTGTGCGCCACCCATGTGCCGCGCGCCAACCTGCTCTATTCGCCACGCAACAAAATCCTCGCCACCTCGCTGCTGGTCGAAGCGTTTTTGTACGAAGAGCAAACCCGGCGCGGCATCAGCATCCACCACTGGGAAGAGTTCGAGGACGTGGCCGACCACTGCACCGTCTGCCACAAATGCCTCACACCTTGCCCCGTGGACATCGACTTCGGCGACGTGTCGATGAACATGCGCAACCTGCTGCGCAAGATGGGCAAGAAGAGCTTCAACCCCGGCAGCAGCGCCGCCATGTTCTTCCTCAACGCCACCGACCCGCGCACCATCAAGACGGTGCGAACCGGCTTGATGCAATGGGGCTTCAAGGCGCAGAACGCGGCGGTGAAATTGCTGCGCGGCCCGGCGAAAAGGCAGACCGCCGCGCCGCCCGCCACCACCGGCAAATCGCCGCTGCGCGAGCAGGTCATTCACTTCATCAACAAACCCATGCCGGGCGGGCTGCCGAAGAAAACCGTGCGTGCCCTGCTCGACATCGAGGACAAGGACTTCGTCCCCATCATCCGCAACCCGGCCACCACCACGGTGGACAGCGAAGCGGTGTTCTATTTCCCCGGCTGCGGCTCCGAGCGCCTTTTTTCACAGGTGGGCCTGGCCACCCAGGCCATGCTGTGGCAGGTGGGGGTGCAGACCGTGCTGCCGCCGGGCTATCTGTGCTGCGGCTACCCCCAGCGCGGCGCGGGTCAGTTCGACAAGGCCGAGAAGATCATCACCGACAACCGGGTGCTGTTCCACCGCGTGGCCAACACGCTGAACTACCTCGACATCAAGACCGTGGTGGTGAGCTGCGGTACCTGCTTCGACCAGTTGCAGGGCTATGACTTCGACAAGATTTTTCCCGGTTGCCGCATCGTCGACATCCACGAATTCCTGCTCGAAAAGGGCGTGGCCCTGCCCGCCAGCGGCACCGCCTACCTCTACCACGACCCCTGCCACAGCCCGATGAAACAGCAGGAGCCGATGAAAACGGTGAAAGCCCTGCTGGGCGACGGCGTGCGCAAGAGCGAGCGCTGCTGCGGCGAGAGCGGCACCCTGGGGGTGAGCCGGCCCGACATCTCCACCCAGGTGCGCTTTCGCAAGGAAGAGGAGCTGCGCGCCGACGAGGCCGCGCTGCGGGCGCAGGGCCACAGCGGCGACATCAAGATCCTCACCTCCTGCCCGAGTTGCCTGCAAGGCCTGTCGCGCTACCGCGACGACCTGCAAAGCGGCCTGCTGGAGGCGGACTACATCGTGATCGAGATGGTCCGCCACATCCTCGGCGAAGACTGGATGCCGAAGTATGTGCAAGCGGCCAATGCGGGTGGCATCGAGCGGGTGCTGGTGTAGCGGCGCGTCCGATGGGGCCCTCTTCGAGAGGGCCGTGCGATCTCGCAGCCAGTCCCGGCGGCGTCAAGCCAAAACAGGCAAAACCTTTTTTCTATTTTGGATCGCAGGGGCGAAAAAAAAGCCGCCCGAAGGCGGCTTTCAAAATCACAGACGAAGCAGCTTGCGCTGATCAGAACTGGTGACGGATGCCCAGGGCGAAGCCGCTGGAGGTGAAGCCCGTACCGGCAACTAGTGCGTCGTTGTTGCCAGTCGCATCTTGCACGGTGAAGGCAGCGCCCGTATCGTTCGAAATGTGCGCATACGAGGTGTACAGGTTGGTGCGCTTCGACAGCGAATAGGTGTAGCCGATCGCGTACTGCTTGGCACCCAGACCTGCCGTGGTCTTGTCTTTCTCCGCCGTGTAGGAAGCCAGGATGGAGCCAGGACCCACGGGCACGGTCGCGCCCAGCATCCAGACGTCCAGCTTGTCGCCGCTTGTACCAGCAACAGTGCCCTGTTGGTTTTGGGCATACATGCCCGCCAGCTTGGCCACGCCGAAGTCATAGCTGCCAACGATCATGGTGTGCTTTGCGGCCGCATTACCATTGTACCAATTTTCGCGCAGGTAGTCCACGCCGACCATGATCGGGCCGTTGTTGTATCCGCCGTGCAGGTTATATTGGCCAGTCGTGTTGTAGGTCGAGCCGGCAGGCGGCGTCAGCGCACCACCAGACGACATGCCATCACCAAACACATACAGGCCGGCGACATTGAAACCGCTGAAATTCGGCGATTGATAAATGATCGACTGGCTGGCGCGAGCCGGAGCACCGATCAAGCCGATGTTGCTGATGGTGCCGGTCATGCCGTAACCGAACGGGTCGATATTGGCTTGGTCCAGGAAGGTCAGGGTGTATTGGCGGCCGAAGGACACGGCACCGAAATTACCCTTCAAGCCGGCGAAGGCTTGACGCTGCATGAAGCCGCCGCCGCCACCATAACCAAGATTACCGCCGGTGCAAAAGCCGACGTTACCCGGCGCGCTGGCGTACGTGCCGCCGTTGGCGCAGAAGCCGGTTTCAGCGTCGAAGAACGCCGACAGACCACCGCCCAGGTCTTCCGTGCCCTTGATGCCAATACGTGAGCCGGCCTGAATCCCGGTGCCCAGCTTGGTGACGCTGCTATTACCGTTGCTGTAGTGGGCCACGCCCAGGTCGATGATGCCGTACAGCTGCACGCTGCTTTGGGCGAAAGCTGCGCCCGAGAATGCGCCCAGAACTGCCAGGGCGAGTAGTGATTTTTTCATAGATGCATCTCCAGAAGATTGTTGGATAAAACGGTTTGCCGCGATGCTGCCTACCGCTGCGTAGCAAGCCGGCTTGGGCTCGGTGCCGGCCG